>JAOUDB010000611.1 GCA_029859485.1 Desulfuromonadales bacterium
CGCCTGTACGGAAACCTCTTTCCCTGGGTTCTGGGATCTTCTCGGTAAATTCAACTGAGAATAGAACGGTTCTGTAACCCAAAAAAATGTTTAATGCAGAGACGCAAAGAACGCAGAGGGAAAACGCTTAAAAAATTTAAAAATGGCTCAACTCTGACTATTTCTCTCTGCGCCTCCGCGTCTTTGCGTTAATAAATTACCTGGGTTCCTTGTCTTTTTTTTGCTTATAGGTCCGTAATAGAAAGTAGCTTTAAATTATGAAAGAACTGATTGTCGCCATAGACGGCCCCTCGGGTGTGGGCAAGAGCACTTTGAGTAAATTGCTCTCTCTTGATCTCGGTTATATCAACCTCGATACCGGTGCGATGTACAGGGCCGTTGCTCTTGCTTCTTTACGGCAGGGGATTGACGCCAAAGACCATGCAGCACTAAAGCAGCTTTGTGAAAAAATCGTTATAGAGTTTGTACGCGGAGAGAAGGAAGAGCGTGTGTTGTTGGATGGCGAGGATGTCTCTGCACAGATCCGCACACCGGAGATCAGTCTTCTGACCGCCTCCGTCGCGGCTTGTCCTGATGTTCGCCGGGCCATGGTTGAGCGCCAAAGAGTTCTCGGTTCTGATGGCGGTGTTGTCCTCGAGGGAAGGGATATCGGCACGGTTGTGTTCCCCAATGCCGATGTGAAATTCTTCCTCAAGGCTTCGTCGGAAGTTCGCGGCCAAAGACGTTTCCTGGAACTGCAGGCAAAAGGTGCTGACGTTGATCTGGCTCGGACCATCTCCGAGGTTCAGGCTCGGGATATTGCTGATACCGGCCGTACGAACTCTCCGCTAAGACAGGCCGATGATGCCATTGTCATAGATACCACGGATTTGAACATCACTCAGGTCCTCGAACGCATGTTCACAGTGATCGCCGAATATCGTCAAAGCTGAGAGCCTCCTTTTCGGATTGAAACCATGGAAATTGTTCTCGCAAAAAGTGCCGGGTTCTGTTTCGGCGTCAGGCGTGCCACTCAGATGGCTTTTGAGGCGGCCTCCAAGCATGAGAACATCTCTTCTCTCGGGCCGGTCATTCATTCGCCTCAGGTCGTGAAAGGGCTTGCAGAGCAGGGCGTGAAGGTTGTCTCCAAGGTAGAGGATATTCCGCCTGGTTCAGTGATTGTGCGCTCTCACGGGATTACCTCGGAAGAGATGGAGAAAATCCATGAGAGCAACCTGACCATTGTTGATGCGACCTGTCCATTTGTCAAAAAAGCTCAGGAGTACGCCGCTCGACTCAGCGATGAAGGTTATACGGTTGTCATTGTCGGTGAGATGGAACACCCGGAAGTTCAGGGGATTGTCTCTTACGCAGGCAAAGCCCTGATTCATGTCGTTGCAGATGCTCAGCAGGCATTGGCACTGCCGCGCATGAAGAAAGTCGGGATCGTCGCGCAGACCACTCAGTTGTATGAAAACCTGAAGGACATCATGGATGTCTGCCTGGCCAAAAGCCAGGAGCTGAGAATCTACAATACCATCTGTGATGCCACTTCGGTTCGGCAGAACGAGGCTCGTGAAATTGCCCTGGACGTTGACCTGATGTTTGTTATAGGTGGTCATGCCAGTGCCAATACCTCCCGTCTTGCAGCGATCTGTCGTGAAATTCAGCCTCGGACCTGGCATATTGAAACAACGGAAGAGATCAAACCCGAATGTTTTTCTTCCGTGAAAAGGGTGGGAGTTACTGCTGGCGCCTCCACGCCGCGCTGGCTTATTGATGAGGTTCTTGCAAGGATTGCTGAGTTGGCAGCCGAGGGCGAAGGCTCTTGACGAATTGACCATAAGTTCCATAGCTGACATTTTGTAAAGGCTGTCAGAGGGGCTCTGGTAGACTATCTTCAACAGGTTCTTCAACTTTAACCTTACCGTCATTTTCCAAGACCCTCTCAACCCGCGTAATGGCCCGCTTTACCCCTACTTCAAATCCCGCTTCTGTATGGAAAATAAAGGTTTGAATTTTCCTTGAGGCTGTGCTATGTTCGCCGACCATGGCCTAAGAGCCATACCACCGTTTTTACGGCGGAATTTGCTAGGGGGTAACTGGTTAATAATGGAAAGTAACGAAAACACAAACGAAGAAGTAGAAGGTA
>JAOUDB010000131.1 GCA_029859485.1 Desulfuromonadales bacterium
TCCGACTGCTATTTCGCGATGCCGGTGGTAATTTGACGGGTAAGAGCTGGCAGGCTCACGGCATTGGTTATGATCGACGCATCCCTGCTAAGGGCATGGATAGAGAAGTTTATCGTATTCCGTTGCCCGGCAAAGGCGATTACCAGGTCACCTCTCGCCTTATGTACCGATCAATGACACAAAATTCTCTGGATATGATTACCGAGCGCACCGGAGAAGTTTTACCCCCAGTTGTTAGTGTGGAAATGGCGGCTGCACGAACCAACGTCAAGTTCTAGGTGAACTTTTTCGAACAGGAATCAATGGGGGCGGGGCTCATCGAAGAGTTCAGCCCTCTTTGTTTGTGGGAAGAGCTAAAAGAAAGAGCGCCCCCGGGAAAAGCTCTCGTGTAACGAATGGTCGGGGTAACTGGATTCGAGCCAACGCCCCCCCTGCTCCCGAAGTCTTTGAAACAACGTGAATCGGTACGTCACAATGAGTTTGTCTGCCAGGGTATTCCTTGCAGCACAGATTTAAATGGCTACGGTTGTAGGGTTTCTGAGACGTCAGCGAGAAGGTCCGGTCCTGAGGTAAAAACTTGGGAGAGGGAGGGGAGGCTGAATTGTGGAAATGAAAAGCCCCAACCGGGAGGGCTGGGGCAGGATTGAAATTATGTAATTGCTGGTGTAATTCAATCAATGGGAATGTTTAAAGCGGGCCCTTATCGTTATACAAGTTGCTTCTCAGTTGGACGCAACCTCCTGTTCGACAGGTCGGCCTTCAAGAACCCATTGTTGGAGACCACCCTCTACCACCACAACAAGCATGTACCCTTTACCAACCAAATATCTTGCTGCGGTTTCTGATCGTTTTCCTTTTAAACACATAATCGCAATTTTTTTGTTTTTAGGCAGTTGCGAAAGACTGACATTAAGACTGTCGAGTGGAATATGCTTTCGTTTCGCATGATTAATATGAAACTTGTTTGTGTCTTGTTCGAGGTTGATGTCAAGCAGGATTACATCTTCTGTGTCCAGCAGCTTTGATAGCTCTTCAGTTGAGATCTTCTTTACTTCGACATCGGGTAATGTATTCGTGCTTTCCAAAGGATAGCCAGCTTTCTCCCAACTGGGGAGCCCCTCTCGGAAGGCGTAAACATTTTTATATCCAAGCTCTACCGCTTTCTCAGCAGCTCGCCAGGAAGCAACGCATTTAACACCAAGACAATAGAATATAAGTGGCTTTCTTTTGTCGACAGGCAGCTCATATTCCATCATTGCCGGAGTGATGTTGATAGAGCCCTTGATATGTTTGTGCTCATATTCCATTGGACTCAATGGGAAGATAACAAGCGCTTCGTCTTTGTCCATCATTGCTTTCACGCCTGCTGCGTCGATGTCATGATAGCCGTTTTTCGCAAAGGAAAGACCTGAAGTCACCAAGACAAATAAAATACCTGCCGACAGAAACAACAAAATATTTTTCATTTTTACCCCCTGGATTGCATAATCTAATAGCCACAAATCCTTAAGTGTACATCTAAGGACAAACTCTGGCCTTGAGTAAATTAATATATTTTAGTGTGTTCAGTCAAATGTTTTAGTGGGTGTGCAGGCTGTTGCGACGTCGTTGGCCGTACGATTGTAGTCAACGCCCCAGAGAAGCCCCGGAGACAAAAAAATAAGAGCGACCCCGAAAAGGTCGCTCCTTGTAAATACTGGTCGGGGTGACATTATTTGAAATTGCGACCGGTTCACGAAGTCAAGGTTGTTGCTGTGAAAGAGTCGTCTAAGTTAGCCGGCTGGGTATGGAACACTCAAGCTCTTGAGACCATTGTTTGATAGCTACCATGCCCGAGTAGTTCACTTCTCTTGCCGAGCGGTTACTGGAGTCTATTAAGTAGCAGTGAAGCAAAACTGAGGACAAAGAAGAAACCGCACATATCCGTAACTGTTGTTAACAGCGGGCTTGAAACCAGTGCCGGATCGAGTCTGATCCGTTTCAGCAACAGAGGGATCAAGCCGCCGAGACAAACGGCTACGACGGTATTAACCGCCAAAGCGCCGCCGACCACCAGACCCAGAAATGGATTGCCTTTCCAGAGATAGGCAACTCCACCGAGCAGAATCCCGAGAGCCAGGCCGTTGAGGATGCCAAGACTGATTTCCTTGCCAAGAACACGCATGATTTCCGTAGGGCGGACAAGCCCCAGAGACAACTCGCGCATACTGACAGCCACCGCCTGGTTTCCCGAGCAGCCGCTCATGTCACTGACCATCGGCAGAAAAACAGCCAAGGCTATGACAGCCGTGAGGGTGTCCTGATAGAGAGCGATGACACTGGCGGCGATGATGTTCAGCACGATATTCAGGGACAGCCAGGAGAGCCTGCGCCCCGACCGGGACAGGAGGGGCATGGAGCGGAACTCCTCGCCACCAACGATACCGGAGAGTCCGAGGAACTGTTTTGTGCTCTGCTTCTGATGCGCTTCTTCTACCGCCTCGGGCAGAACGATGCCGAGAAGTTTTTCCTCGGCATCAATAACCGGAACGCCAAACAGGTTGTGCTCTTCAAAAAAATTGCGTAAATCCTCCAGCGAGGCGTCTACACTGACCTTGTAGGGGTTGCCGATCATTAGGTTGCTGAGTTTGGTCGTGCGGCTCGGGAAAAGCAGATCGCGCATGCGCAAGACACCCTGCAGCCGGTTGTCTTCATCAGTCACATAGAGATACTGGACGTCGTAATCGGCGTAGTCCTCACGGTTGGCCTGCAGGTCATCGAGAACATCCTGGACACGCTGTTCCGCACGGAAGTCGAGGTATTCAGAGAGCATCAGACCGCCTGCAGTATCAGGGGCATAGGTCAGAAACTGTCGCGCCTCTTCAGCCTCTTCCGGGTCCATCTGTTCGATGATCGCATGGGCGTCTTTTTCATCAAGTTCGCCGAGCAGGTCGGCAACATGGTCGCTGCCCAGTTCTTCCAGAATGGCAGCCGCCTGTTCCGGCGAGAGGTCTTCGATGAGAACGGCAGCCTGGGTGTCGGAAATGTCTTCGATCACTTCGGCCGCGTCCTCAGGTTCAAGCAGGGTCAACAATCGACTCTGTTCAGCTGCCGTCAGGCGAGAGACCGCGAGCGCCGTATCGGCGGGATTGATACTGTTCAGAAAATCGTTAATCTGCTCCGGGTCGTCTGTCCCGACCAGTTCCGATAACTGTTCCCATGGCTTTTTAAGCTCCTGAGTCTGCATAACACATCCAATATGAGTAAGGGTTTGATTTGACTTTCAACCGAGAGCCAGCGCTGCATAGACTCGGGCAGCGGCTTCAACCTCGGCCAGGCTGGTCTGCTCATCGGCGGTATGTGCTGTTTCCAGTGACCCAGGTCCAAGAATGAACGGTTTGCTGCCAGCCTGGTAGAAAAGGTTGCCATCGGAGTGCGAGCGGAACGGTACAAATTCCAGAGGCAGGTTGAGTAGTGGATAAACCTCTTCGAGAATCGTTGACAATTGTTTATCGGGCTCCAGTTGATAGCCACCGGATTCGAACGCGAAATCGAACTCCAGTTCCAGCCCCTTGATCGCTCGTCGAGATTTGACCAGAAGCGCTTCCAGGTCACGGCGTACAGCAGCCGGGTCAGTATCGGGAGAAAGGTGCAGGTCGATCATCGCCTCGCAGCGGTCCGGCACCACGAAGCCGGCTCGCGATGAGCTCATCTCGCGGATCGAATAAACCAGTTTCGATGGGGTCTGGTCCAGCAACGGCGAGCGCTCCAGTTGCAATAAGACCCGCAGCATCGACTCGATGGCGTTGTGCCCGAGCTCTGGCAACGAAGAGTGGATACGGCGACCCTGGGTGACCAGGGATATTTCCATATAACCAAAATGGCTGAAGGCCGGCAACATCGAAGTCGGCTCGCCGATAATCACCCGTTCGGGACAATGCTCCTGCAGAAACCGCATGCTGCCATCACCGTTTTCCTCTTCGCCGACCGCCAGCAGTAATCCGAGCGAAGGGCGCTGTGCCTCAGGCAAGGTCGCCAGCGCCAGCCAGGCCTCGACCATCGCCGCGCAGCCGCCTTTCATGTCGGCACTGCCCAGGCCACGCACAACACCCCATTCTTCGACGGCGGCGTACTCGTCGATATCCCAGGCAGCGACCGTGTCGACATGTCCGACCAGGTAAAGAGAGGGTTCCCCGGGCCCCATAGTGGCCACCAGGTTGTAACGTTCCCCCTCAACCTCCTGGCGACGTAACTTAACTCCCTCCATGGTCAATCGTTCTTCGAGGTAAAGCTGGATGTCCTCTTCTTTCCCTGAAGGGGAGTAGATATCGATCATGTCCATCAGCGTCTTTCGCAGGCGCTGCGGGTCAATCTCTTTCCAGACCTGCTCTAGTAAGTTATTCATTATCAAGCCTTTGTCCGTCTTTTTCGCTTCTTGGAAAGATTGAGGGTCATGTAAACGTGTTGCTGGATGTTGTCAAAGCCTTGTTTCTTAAAGAAATGGATGCCGGCCTCGTTGTCAGCGTCGGTGTCGATGATGATCATGCGCACCCCTTGCTCGACCATCCGACCCTTGATCTCTTCAAACAGGGCTTTTCCTGCTCCGCATTTCTGCAAATTTGGACGGGTTCCGATCCAGACAAGGTAACCGTACTTCCAGGCCGAGTTGTGTTTCTCCACGGTTGTAGCGAGGGCGAAGCCGACCACCTCCTCATTCAACTCTGCAACAATGCAGAGTTCACTGTCCGAATTAAACAGGGTGGTGATTTCATATTCGTCCCAGGTCCGGTACATGCTGGAAGAATATTCCGACGTGAAGAGCTGTTCTCCGAGATGGAAAACGGCAGCCAGGTCGTCAATGGTCATAATGCGAATAACAAGTTCTTCGGGGGAAAGTATTTTGCTCATATGTCACCGTCTGCAGGGCAAGGCACAAGCACGTGCATGGTTGTTTTGAAAGGTCAGGGCCTCGGCTATTCTTCTGAATTGCCGGAGGACAACAACCTATCATCACTCAGATTCTTTAAAAAAAATAGCCTAAAATAATTGTCCAAATAGTTATTTGTCAGGTTTGAAGTCACTATACCTTGTTGCTAGAGGTTACCGAGATATTCCGGAGAAAAGGATGGACTGTGAGGGGAAGGTTGATTGTCGTTGATAGGTCAATTGGATGAAAATCTCGCAAACAAACCGGCACAGGACGGAGGACAAAAAGAAAAAGCGCCCCCGGGGAGGGCACTCTTATGTAACTAATGGTCGGGATGTCCGAATTCGAACCAGCAATCCCTGCTCCCGAAGTCGACGCAAAAAAAACTTGGCGAGAAGAAAAGCCAGCCTCTTTTAGTTAATTAACTTCCTTTGCCAACGTTTTTTCGTAGTTCGATATCTTGTTTTTCTGTTGCATCTGTTGCTGCCGTAATTTTGTCATTGCCTCGTTTATCTTGATCTTTTCCTCCTCGCTGGATTCGGAGAGGTTTTCTTACAAAACTTCGAGCTGTTTTTCAACCTCTATTAAATAAACTTTCATTATTTCTTCGCGTGTCATCTCCAGAATCCCTTTCCTTGGGTCTGTCGGCGAAATCCGGCAGACTGAAGGCCTTAAAAATGTGCGGGCTCAGAATATTGATGCTTCTGTTTTGGTGGTAAAAAGCTCAAGAACTTTCATGCCCCGGTAAGAGTTGCCTTTAGCATTTAACCTGGGACTCCACACCGCGATGCTGTATTGACCGGGAAGAAGCGCAACAATGCCGCCACCGACACCACTTTTCCCGGGCAAACCAACCTCGAAGGAAAACTCCCCAGCCTCATCATAAAAACCGCATAACTGCATAATCGCATTGGTCCGCTTCGATTTGCTGACACTGATAACGCGTTTATTGTTGAGCGGGTTAATGCCGCCTGCAGCGAGAAACAAAAAGGCCTGTGACAATTCCTGGCAGGTCATCTCGATTGAACACAAGTCACAGTACAGATTAAATACCGTATCGATATCGTTGTGAATATTGCCGTAGGACTTGATGAGATTGATCAGCGCGGCATTTTTGTAACCGGTTATTTTTTCAGACCGAGCAACCCTGGGACAGTAGTCGATCGATTGATCCCCGGCCAGGTCTCGGATGAAATCAATCAATTCTTGCCGTGGATTTTTCAACCGGCTGACCAGAACATCACATATGACCAGCGCCCCAGCGTTTATCAGTGGGTTACGCGGAATGCCTTTTTCATATTCCAGTTGCAATAGTGAATTAAAAGAAGTTCCTGAAGGTTCGACTCCAACCCGTTCCCAGAGCTTATTATCTTCAAGATTAAACGCTAGGGTCAGAGCAAGAACTTTGGCGATGCTTTGAATGGAAAATTTTTCGTTAGCATCGCCGTAACAATAGCTCCGGCCTTTCAACGTTGTTAGGTGAATTCCAAAGCGATTGGCGTCAACACGGCTGAGTTCGGGAATATAGGAAGCTACCTGACCGGGGTTGCCTGCCGTGTTTATTTCATCGGTTATTTGCAGAAATATTTTTTCATAGTCCATGCGTTGCTGTGCCTTATAGATACGGTCAAATTAGATTCAAAGCTAAAGTCTACTGCTAAATAACAGCATAGCAGGAGAATTCTTTTTTCATACCTGTTGATCGAGGGAAAGGCCTTGGTTTTGTTCGGTAAATTAAAAATGCGAATTTGGTTCTTTGGGAATATGATTACCGAGATGAACGATCTGCCTGGGGTACAGCCTTTATCCATCTGTCCGAGTTGCCTGACTCTGTGTCTCCCTTAACACTTGCCACTCGTAATCAAGTTTTAGAATTTAAGCTTGCTGAGGGGCCGGAAGAGGGTAAGCCAAAGGCCGTATCAGTAACGGCGACTTCAGCACGAACCTAACAATACAGAAGAAAAAATCATGGGATTAATAGGTTGGTTCATCGGTAGTGTTGGTTCCAGAACCAAGGTCAAACACAGCTCAGGAGGTAAGACCAAGCACAGTGGTGGCGGCTAAAAAAAGGAACAAATTTTTGGCAATAAAAGCGCAAAAGTTTCCCCTGACTCTTGACAATAAAAAATTGATAATTAACTTCACCGTAAGAGGAGCTGCGGTAGACTTTTACGCTCCTGCGTCTTCCCAACCGGCTGTTTTTGTGTTTCTTTTACGGTTGCAAGCGGATTGGCTGTTG
>JAOUDB010000612.1 GCA_029859485.1 Desulfuromonadales bacterium
GACCATCTTCACTGCCTGAAGAGAGAGGATGAAGCGCCAACCGGTAGGTAAGAGAGCGGCCGTTTCTTTCCAGTGATACGTATTCACTCCATCGGTCAACGTTCATATTCGCAGAGACGGGTCGATAGATTTCCGGAAGACCGTGCAGCGCCTTCGCAAGGGGTATGTTACCGCTCGACTCATCTTCTATATTCAACATTGTGCGTGCCACGCCATTGAGCGAAGTGACCTGCTCGTCATTGTCCAGAGTAAGGATTCCGACCGCAACATTCTCAACGATCGTCTGTTTGAAGTCCCTCTCCCGCTTCATCTCCTTGCGGGAACGACGGAGAACCGCAAGCGTCCTTAGTAAACGTTCCCGTCGTTCATAGAGCTGCCGGGCCATGGTGTTGAAGGCCGTTGCCAGATCAGCAACCTCGACCGGGCTGGAGACATCGACCTGGGTGCCAAGCTTTCCTCTTGCCATCTCTTTGGTCCCTGAAATTAACGTCGACAGAGGACCGGTGATGTTATGCGAGAGACGAAAAGCGACAAAAACAACCAACAGAGACGTAATACCGATCATGACCCAGGCCCCGGTCAGGAAGGCCTGGTAGAGAAGGCGAATATTCTCTGCCGCTGACTCGGCCATACTATGGAACTGCTTTACTTCTGCACCAATCGTTATGCCGCCAAAGACACCTGTCTCAGCATAGGGTCCTGAATCGAAAAAAATCGGCGCAAAAGCCATAATCTTGCGTGAGCCCCCAACGTTGGTAACATCAAGGACTCCGGAGCGCCCACCAAGCACCGACTGGTGGACTTCCGGGTAGTTGGGGTGAATGAAGCTCGCTTCACGCAGGTTATAAGGGATGTTCCCGCTGGCGATCGATTCCGGGCTGGAACTCTTGGAGTAAGGCGGGACCAGGTGTCCATCCTTATCCAGGCCCCTGATATCCCAGAACTTGGGATGGGTAATAATCCAGCCTTCATTGTCGAACATAAACGCATAGTTGCCGCTCTGGTACGAAGGGAAAACCACATACCTTTCATCGGTCGGCGTAATATGCTGAGTAAACTCCATCAGGTGCCGGTGATCCAGAGACAGGACGACGACACCCTGTAGCTCTCCTTTATCAGAGAATACCGGGCGGGCGAAACGTACTACGCCCTCATAACGGGCACCTTCAATCGCCTCGCCGGGGTTCTCCGCTTCACCGAGCTGGTCCTGCTTGCTGACATGCCAACCGGTGAGATGAGAGACATAAACCCTCCCCTCGGGGAGATCCTTGGCTGCGCTAAAGTAGGTCTCGGTGAGATAGGTCGTATTCGCAGGCTTGGAAACATCACGGAGATCATCAGACAAGAGACCATCAACAACCCGCAATCGTTCCACACCATCAGGGCCGATGAAAGCGAGTTCCTTGTAGAGTCGCGCAGAGAGTCGTTCCTCACGGGGACTTTCGTTGGTACCGGAACGGAACCAGATGAGACGACGGTGATTCTGACTGAACCAGAGGTAACTGGCACTGTCAGCTGGGAGTTGAGACAGCGCACCCAGATCACTCTCGATTCTACGCAAAAAGGTACGCACCTCATCAGCCACCATAACAGCTCGCAACTCAAGCGTTTCAGCGGCCTGCTCATCGAGCGCGCTGATGGCGCTGGCCCGAAGCATCTGTTCAACCGTGTCCAGGCTCTGCCCGGCAAAGGTGGCCAGGAGCACAAGAGGCAGCAAGGTCAACCCGCAAAAGACGTAGAGAACCTTTTTATGAAAAGACAAACGAGGCATCAGGGAATTATAACACGGAGTCCCAACCGTTCGGGAGCCCGTTTGACAAGCACCCGGGGAATCAGTTCAGAGTTCGGGAAGGGAAATGCATCTGTCTGGAGTGAATTGCGAGTGGCAACAGGTTCTGATGCTTGAGGAGCACTTCATCAAGGCTGATCCCGTCACTGATGATTACATCACTGGGGCTGAAGATGGTCCGGGCGAAATGGCTGCCGTCCGGGCGCGCAAAGACCTCAATCAGGTATTCTTCGCCTTCAAGATCACACTTCATTTTCTGGACAAGCTCAATCTGTTCCATGCGACAGCCAAACTCCTAAATCAAATAAGGGTAGGTATATGTCACAAG
>JAOUDB010000132.1 GCA_029859485.1 Desulfuromonadales bacterium
GCTTTCGATGTAGCCCTTCTCGCCGGACACGTCTTCACCCGCAACGAAACATCTGCCGAGATAGCCCTGATTATCGAGGGCATTCGTTGTGCGTCCTGCGTCTGGCTGCTGGAAAAACTGATTTACAAGGTTCAGGGCGTTGAGACGATCAGGGTCAATTACGGAACGCATCGCGCGCAAATCAAGTTTAACCCCAAAGAGACAACGCCGAAAGAAATTTTCACCAACATCAGCCGTCTTGGCTACCTGCCCCACCCCTACACGTCTGGTGCTGCGCAGCGAGCGGCCGCAAAAGAACAGCGCTCACTCCTGATCCGCTTCGGCACAGCCGCCTTCCTCTCCATGCAGGTTATGGGATTCTCTTTCGCTCTCTACGGTGGCTACTTCCACGGCATCGACCCATCAATACGTGAGACGATTCAATACTTTGCCGCAGCGGTTGCCACGCCCGTTGTCTTCTACTCCGGCTGGCCGTTTTTTTCCGGCGCCTGGCGTAGTATCAGGAACAAAGCACCAAGCATGGACCTCTTGATCACCCTCGGTGTCACAACAGCTTACAGCTATAGTATTTACTCCATGCTCGCCGGCGGTGAAGTCTATTTTGACACGGCCGCCATGATTATCACCTTGATTCTGCTCGGTCGGCTTTTTGAAGGATCGGCCCGCAATCGATCTATCTCCAGTATCGACAAACTTCTGCGACTGGCCCCTGATTCCGCCAATCTCATGGCAGGGGAGGATATTCAGGTTGTCGCCAGTACAAGCCTCAAGCCAGGCGACCTGATTCTGGTCCGTCCAGGCGAGCGCATTCCCGTTGACGGTTGGATTCACAGGGGTAAGACAGAGTTTGACGAAGCAACCATCAGCGGTGAACCTATGCCGGTGCTGAGACAGCAGGGTGACACCGTACTTGCCGGAACACTGAACCTCTCTTCCTCAATCCAGCTGCAGGTGGAAAGGGTTGCAGCTGAATCCTTCATTGCCCGTATGGCGCTCATGGTTGAAGAAGCGCAGAACCGCAAAGCACCAATACAATCGTTGGCAGACAAGGTGGCCACACTGTTTGTCCCTTTCGTCACTTTGATCGCTGCAGGGACCTGGTTGTTCTGGTTCTTGCACGATGTCCAATCCACAGAAGCACTTCTCAACGCTGTCTCGGTTCTTATTGTTGCCTGCCCCTGCGCACTCGGGCTGGCAACACCAACCGCCGTCCTGGTGGCTTCCGGGAATGCCGCAACCCGTGGTATTCTTTTCCGCGGTGGAGACATTCTGGAAATGACCGCCAGGATCGGCACGATTGCATTCGACAAAACCGGAACCCTGACCCTCGGCAAGCCGACCGTTGAGAAGATCATTCCTGCTCCCGGTCAAAGTGAAGAGTCTCTCCTGAGAATCGCCAGTCAGGTCGAAAATGGCTCCAGCCACCCGATCGCTCGGGGCATTATCGACCGGGCAAAGGCAGCCGGAATTCATATAGGCCCAACGAGTTCGGTCGAAACTGTCCTGGGTCGCGGCCTGCGCATGGCCAGCTCGGAAGGGGAGATCCTGGTCGGCAGTCTCGCCTTCCTTGAAGAGTGTGACGTTGAAATTCCTGCTGTTGAATCAGGGTCATTGACGGAAGTGTATGTAAGCCTTGCAGGACTCTGGATGGGGACTCTGCTGATAGTGGATCCCCTGCGTGAAGAAGCCGCTTCTGCTGTAGAACAACTCCAGCAGATAGGCTTGAGAACCGTCCTGCTGACCGGAGATCGCCTCGCAACGGCACAGGCGGTCAGCAGCAAGCTGGCCATCTCCGACTTTCACTCCAACCTCAACCCTGCTGACAAAACAGATTGGATCCGTACCCATCAGGAAGCCGGAGAAAAAATCATGATGGTTGGTGACGGCATCAATGACGCACCGGCGCTCTCATTGGCTGACGTCGGCTGTGCCATGGCCGGTGGAACCGACATCGCGCTGGAGACCTCTGACCTGGTTCTCACAAGGGCCAACCTCGAACGTCTGTACGAAGCGATCTACATTGCACGAAAAACCCTGTTGGTGATCAAGCAGAACCTCTTCTGGGCTTTCGCCTATAACCTGATCACCATTCCCCTGGCAGCCAGCGGTAACCTGGCACCGGTTTGGGCAGCGCTGACCATGGCCAGCAGTTCAGTGCTCGTGGTCAGCAACTCACTGCGACTCGGTCGCGTGATTCGTCGCACTTTTTCAGTTGCCAAAGCCTGAACAAGAGATTAATATCCTCCAATGCTAAAATCAATTATTATCCTGATCATCCTTTCACTCTGCATCGGAACAGGTGCCTGGCTGTTCTTTATCTGGACCGTCAAGCGCGGTGACTTTGATGATATCGAAGGCCCCAAATATCGTATGCTTGATGATGACGACGATCAGGACTCCCAAGGAGAGAAACATGAAGAATAGTCTGATTATCATCAAAGCCCAGGTCATCACCCTGATCCTGCTCTGCTGCACGGTCTTCGGTGCAACAGCTGCTGAAACACCGATTGAAACCGAAATGACCGATGGCGGCAAAGCTGTCATCGTTTTTGCCAGCAGCCCGCTCCAGGCCATGACTGAAATCCCCTTTACGATTGAGCTGAAGAACAACGCCGGTGAAATAATCAAAGATGCCGAACTGGCTCTGGACCTGACCATGCCCTTCATGCCGATGCCGCCGAACAATCCAAAAGCCGTGTGGCAGGACAACGCTTATCGTGGCACGGCGATCTTTACCATGGCGGGAGCCTGGCAGGTCAATGTTGAAGTCAATCGTCCAGAGGCTGAAACAGAAAAAGTTATTTTTGATATCGAAATGGTCATCATGAAATGAGTGACTCGCTCATTTACATGGCCTTTGTCACGGGGCTGCTCGGCACGGGCCACTGTATAGGCATGTGTGGAGGCCTGGTCAGCGCCCTGTCGCTGTCAGAGGCGGGACGCCAAGGCGGTTGGTTTTTTCATCTACTCTATAATCTGGGGCGAATCAGCACCTACACGTTTATCGGCGCTGTGGTTGGCTGGCTGGGTTCTGCCCTGGCTTATACCGATCGTTTTAAAATGGTGACAAGGTCCCTGCTGATTGGATCTGACGTCTTCGTTATCCTGGTTGGTCTCGGCACAGCAGGATTGTTTGCCTGGCTGAATGTCTCCAAGCTCGACTTCCCCGGGCCGATGAAAGCGATGACGGTTGCCGTAGTTGGCCTTCGTCGCCTCCCTCCGGCCATTTCAGCCCTCCCTTTGGGGCTTCTCTTCGGTTTTATCCCCTGTGGCTACCTCTATGCGGTGGCGATTACAGCCGCTCAAAGCGCGAGTGTTGCGACCGGTGCTTTAATGTTGTTTGCCTTCGGCCTGGGGACTGCCCCTTCCCTCCTACTATTCGGTAGTGCTGCTCACTGGCTAAGTGGTCGGGCTCGAACCTGGATGCTGAGAGTAGCCGGGCTGGTCGTAGCGGGCATGGGCGTCATCAACCTGACCAAGCATATGCGCATGATGGGTTGGTTATCCTGACGCCTGAGCAATAGCGGCATCAAAACATAATCTAGAGCGTCATAAAAAAGGGCCAGCCTTCAAAGAAGGTTGGCCCTGGAAATGTCAGGCTTTTGGAGGCTTGTATAACTTTGGCGGTCCTAACTTGTTCTGCCAGAAGCGTTTCGCCAACCATAAGGCAACAAGGTAGAGAAACGCCAGTGAAGTGTAGCGGAACAGGAAGGTCACCTTTAACGACTCATCAATCTCCAGTCCAACAAGCATATAGAACGCCAGGATCAGATAAGGAAAGATAGGAATCATGGCAAGTTCTCGCCAACGATACTGATAACGCCACAACATATGCAGTTGTAATAGAATATAAGCGGGGATCGAAATCATGGTCAGGAAAAACACAACGTCATAGAGCAGGCCATATTTATTGGGCGAGGGATCGTAGAAATAGTCGATCTTGCGCTGCTCGGAACGGAGTAACGTATCGACCCACTTTGCAGGAGTCCTCGGTTGGTCAGCAGAGAAGCCCTGCCACTTCATCTCGGCGGCTTTGGTGAGAGTGTAAAGTTTTTGCCATTTCTCATCCATGACAATCACGCCGACAGCGTCCACCCGGGTCGGGTTGGTATAACTGACCCAGACCAGTGCCTCGCCATTACCGGGCGCGTGCAGAGCAGCCGGGTTTTTAATGGCCCCGACTTCCAGAGGCAACCCGGAGTGCATGCCGATCGCCTGAAAACGAAGCGGAACCTCGCTCTCGTATCGAACCTTAATGTAGAGGCTGTCTTCATTGCCGAGAACCGATGTAACCGCAGGGTCAAGAGAATCTAACGTGACAAGAACCTTGTCAGCAGGCTGGGCAAGAGAGGACGCACTGAATAAACAGAGAAAAAGAATAGATATGGAAGCAATACCTGTTGTTATTTTAAGCATGATTATTCCACTGACGCTTGAGGGTTAATACAAGAGAGTGTTCAAGAAATTATACCTTAAAACGACTCCAAGCATCTTGATTTATACAAAATAATATCCAGGAGCACTAAAAGCTTCATATCTATTCATCTAATTGATCCCTGCGAAAACAGAAAAAATCAACATCGAAGAAGACATCCAAGAACGACTTCTTTTAAATTTTATAGGGTACTAAAACAGACAAAAACGCACAGACGCTTTTTAAAAAATAGCGCCCTGTGCCAAAACCCAATATTGTCACACCATCTGTCACATCATCTGTCACAACACTGACGCATTCAGACATCGGAAAATCTAATGATCTGTAGATTTCGCACTAACTCTTTATGATCATCGGCAACCTGCTATAATAGCTTGAAATTGTTAAATTCAAGGGGTATTGCCATGGACATCGTCAAGATTCTTCTCGCTATTTTCCTTCCTCCCGTTGCTGCCTTCATGCAGGTTGGCCCCACTCTTCACTTCTGGGCCAACATTGTCTTAACACTGCTCGGCGGACTCCCCGGAATGGTTCACGCCCTCTGGCTTGTGGTTACCAAAAAATAGTTTGCCAGACGTCCGGAGGAGACAGACTCCGGGCACACCAAAACATAGGAGAAACTCGATGTCAGTAGATTCTGAAAGCTTGGCTAAGGTAACTTTTGCCGGTGGCTGTTTCTGGTGCATGCAGCCTCCATTCGATAATCTGGAAGATGTAATCTCTACGGTCCCGGGCTACACAGGTGGGCACAAGGAAAACCCCACCTACGAGGAGGTTTGCAATGGAATAACCGGGCACATGGAGGCGCTACAGGTGACTTTCAAACCACAAAAAGTCAGCTACCCCGAATTACTGGACGTCTTCTGGCGCAACATCAACCCGGCGGACCCAGACGGCCAGTTCGTCGACCGCGGCTCCCAATACCGTCCGGCCATCTTCTATCATGACCAGGAGCAGCAACAACTCGCCGAGAAGTCACAAGAAGACTTGGCCGCGTCAGGTCGATTTAAAAGTCCTCTGGCGATAGAGATCGTTCCACTGGAAACTTTTTATCCCGCTGAAGACTACCATCATGATTATTACCAGAAGAGCCCGGTGCAATATAAAGCTTATCGCTACAACTCCGGTCGGGACCAGTTCCTGAAAAAATTCTGGGAGAAAGAGGAATGATGTCAGAGCCTTCATTACTTGATCACCCAATCATCAGCCAACGTTATTTCTTCCCACGCCGGGCCTCTGTGCCGGACCCATTCTGGGTCGATTGTCCAGAAGCACGGCTGGCCTGCTACTATCATGAGGTATCCCACCAAGCGTATACCATTGTCCATTTCCATGGCAACGGTGAGGTTGTGGCCGACTACCTTGACGGTTTTCCGGAATTAATCGGTCGCATGGGATGCAACTGCTTCCTCGCCGAATTTCGCGGCTATGGTGGCTCGACGGGGACCCCACAACTCGGCAGGATGCTTGAAGATGTGAAACGGACGATTGAGTCAATCGGTCAACCCGTCGGAAAACTGGTGATCTTTGGTCGCTCCGTTGGCTCGCTCTTCGCGATAAAAGCCGCAGAGCTGTTTCCTGATATCGCGGGACTGATCCTTGAGAGCGCCATAGCTGACCCGCTGGAGAGGCTTTTACTGAGGCTACACCCGGAAGAGATAGGCACAACAGCAGAGGGATTGAAGGAAGCCGTCATGGCGACCATGAATACGCAGTCAGCCATGGAAAAATTCACAAAACCTACGTTAATTCTGCACACCCGTCATGACGGGTTGATCGACAGCAGTCACGCTGAACGCCTCGCAAAGTGGTGTGGAGGTCCGGTCCATCTTGAGATTTTCGAGCAAGGTAGCCACAACGACATCATGTTTGTTAACGGGCCGAGGTACTTTTCACTTATCACTGAGTTCCTCAACTCACTGCAGGAGTGATAGATGGGCTACCGACTGGCAGCCGAATTGACCCTGATCTTTCACCTTCTCTTTATCACCTTTATTCTTTTTGGTGGGCTGCTTGTTCTGCGCAAAAGTTTCTGGATCTGGCTTCACATTCCGGCAGTGCTCTGGGGGCTGTGGGTTGAGTGGGCAGGATGGCTTTGCCCATTGACACCCTTGGAGAATTATTTTCGACGAAGAGCGTCAAGTCCCGAATATCCTGAGAGCTTTATCGAGCATTACCTGGTTTCGATCATCTATCCCGAACAGCTGACGGTTTCGACACAATGGCTTCTGGGGGGTATCCTTCTGATCGTGAACCTGCTCATCTACTTCTACGTGTTTCGACTGCGGAACAAACATCAACGTCAGGTTGACTAATGAAATCAATGCGTTAATTTTAAACTAACGGATCCCAACGTTCGTTTGCGTGTTCATATTAAAATAACGAAGGAGAATACTTTATGTCTGAAAATGATTGTTTAAATCCCGAGGAACATTGTGAGTTGCATATGTGTCAAATGAAGTCGACCAAAACCAGTGCAGAGATCAATAAGCTTTATGAAAACCCCAAGTTTGTCTGCACCAACTGTGGCGTCAAGGTCAACAGGGAAGAAAATCTATGCAGCCC
This sequence comes from Desulfuromonadales bacterium, assembly GCA_029859485.1. GTDB lineage: Bacteria > Desulfobacterota > Desulfuromonadia > Desulfuromonadales > BM103 > M0040. Next base: position 7,001 of record JAOUDB010000132.1, read on the forward strand.
CAAACCTATCTGACCAGCTAACAAAAAAAGCAGCGCACTCGTATTCTGGAGTGCGCTGCTTTATATCAACTCCCTATCAGGTCATCCCCGCTCAAAAGAAAACGGACTAATAACCCAAACAAAGGT
>JAOUDB010000133.1 GCA_029859485.1 Desulfuromonadales bacterium
ACCCTTGCCGTCCGGCTAACGGTTCCCGTCATCAGGGTCCGTAGAGGACTTTCACCTCCAGGTCACCAGTTGGACACCACATCTAACCGGATGGCGCTTTCGCGCCGTGCGCCATGCCTGGCACACCAAACTAAAAAGCCCGTATGCATAATGCATACGGGCTTTTTTTATACTAACGAGACTGTTTTGAGAAGATTCAGTCTGCTTCGGTTTTATTGGCTGCGGCGTAAAACTGTGGATCAATCTGCAGGCTTTCATTCAACTTGCCGGTCAGGGCAAGAAGCCGCTCGGCCGCAATCACTTCGTTGGTTTTTGCGGTGATCATCAGGCCGGCAGACTGGAACTTTTCATTATGGGCATCAAGCACGTCAAGCAGTGTGCGTTGACCAACGTTAAACTGTTTGAGATAAGAATCGAGAGTTTTCTGGTTGTAGTTCAGCGCGTCGCCGAACGAAACAACCTGCTTGCGTGCTGATTCCAGCTCCGCCCAAGTGGTGCGGGTCTCCTCGATGACCATGTCACGTTGGTCGTCACGTTGGGCTGCTGCCTGCAGCTTGCGCGCCATAGCAGCTTTACGGTCGGCAACATCCGAGTGGCCTTTAAAAATATTCCAGCGCAGGCGCATCATCGCCTGGTTGTTGTGCTCATAGGTCTCTGAGCTTTCAACCTGGTCTTCATAGCTTGAACTTAATTCCGCATGAACTTTTGGCAAAAAATTTGATTTGCTCAATTCGATCCGGCCGTCTGCTTCGTCAATATTTGCATCGAGTGCCAAGGTTTTTGGATTGCGCTCTGCGGTCTGTTGCACCGCTTCGTCCAATGACCCGGGCAAGATACCGGGAGGAACAATGAAAAATTCAATCTCACCGGCCAGTTTGCCAACAAAGCGCTGGTAGTTCGCCTCGGCAGACTTGAGACCCGCCTGGGTCTCGGCCAGTGAGGCATAAGCCCGGGCGAGGCGAGCCTGGGTCTGGTCAACGTCCGCGATGCTTCCAGCGCCGCCTTCCTGGCGTTCTTCAAGCTTGTCGAGAATTTCGAGATGATCATTGACATTCTTTTCTGCCAGCCCGACCAGCTCACGCTGTCGGAAGACTTCCATGTGAGCGATAATTGCATCGAGTGCAATCGCCTCGGCATTGTCGAAAGTCCGATAGCCGGCAGAGACCAGCTTGGCTTCTTCTATTTCAACAAGGCTCCTGGTTTCCTTACCGTCGTAGAGCAGTTGTGACAGGCGGATTGATCCTTCAAGACGATCGTAGAAGTTATGCTCATTGCCCTGGGCTCGGGTGAATGGGTCACTATGAGCTTCGATCCCATAGCCGAAAGCAACGTCGACCTGAGGAAGATAGCCGCCCCAGGCACGATCGCGCTCATAGCCGATTGCTTCCTGGTTGGCTTCCAGGACTTGCAGTCGCGGGCTGTACTCAAGGGCAGTTGTGACCGTGTCTGCCAACTTTACAGTCGTGTCCTGCGCCAAAGCGGTGGCACCTGTAAGTACAACAAGAGAAAGGGCCATGCTTAAAAACAGCCCCGTCACGAATATCTTCTTCATCATTATTTAACCCTCCTCATTTCATGTCCGTGTTGCTTATCTGTTTGTATCCAGAAACGCTTAATATTACAAGTACTGTAAAACTTTTTAGGGTAAGTACAGGTATACCAAAGATTCAGAGCTTGCCAAACGTAAACCTTTATATTTATGATCCTTTTGACTGGTTGATCAATGGTCAATATTTGATGAATCGGTTTGGAATATCACATTTGTCTGAATAAATGCTATAGTCTAGCATGTAAATTGCTTGAATTATTACTTTTAAACGATCGCTCCAGTTTTTTTTAAGATGGGGGAGCCCAAGCCCTTGAAATCATTTGTTTGACCCTGACGAGGGACCATGCCAGAAGAAAAAAAACAGACGGAAATAGCGCAAGAAACTGTTGAGAAACAAAACACTCCAAAGGAAACGCCCCAGAAACCGCAGCCAAGGCGTCGCTCCAGCGACTTTGTGTCACCGGGATTAGTTGACTATGAGCCTCCGGTTTTGCGTTGTCTCTCCCTGGTTGCCGGACTCCTCGGCAGGCCGGTTTCCACCGTTGCCCTTAAAGCGGGTATGCCGCAGGGCCGGGAGCGGCCACCTCTTGCTGTTTGTATCAGGGCGGCAGAACAGGCCGGCCTGATCGTCCGCACCTTCCACAAGCCACGGATCCAGGATATTTCCTCCTTGATCATGCCCTGCATCCTGGTGCTACAGAATGATCAAGCGTGTATCCTTAGCGCCCTGGAAGATGACCATGCCGAGGTGATCTTCCCACAGGGTGGGGGTACTAGCAAACGGCTCTCTCTGGAGCAACTTCAGCCACAGTATTCAGGCTATGTCCTGCTTGCGAGTCCGGAAGGCAAGCTTGACCAAAGGGCCAGCGACCTCAGGTTGGTTGACACCCGGGAATGGTTCTGGGGGACCATCTTCAAGTTCTTCCCGATCTACAAGCATGTGCTGCTGGCGACAGTGATGGTGAATATCCTGGCCCTGGCCAGCCCCTTATTCATCATGAACGTCTATGATCGGGTTGTGCCAAACAGCGCCTTCGACACCCTCTGGGCACTGGCCATCGGGGTTTTTATCGCCTACCTGTTTGATTTCCTGCTTCGCAACCTGAGGGGTTATTTCGCTGATGTTGCCGGTAAGAACGCCGACGTTATTATCGCCAGCAAACTGATGCAGCAGATGACGGCGATGCGCTTTGATCATAAGCCTGAATCCGCCGGAACTTTGGCGAACAACCTGCGTGAGTTCGAGTCTCTGCGCGAGTTTTTCAGCTCCACGACCCTGATGGCCCTGGTCGATATGCCTTTCATCTTCCTCTTTGTCGGCCTGATCTCCTATATCGCTGGACCGCTCGCCTATGCACCACTTGTGGCCGTACCGGTGGTGGTTCTGGTCGGGTATTTTCTGCAACTGCCGTTTCAGCGCATTATCGAAAAAAGCTTCCGTGAGGGTGCCCAGAAAAATGCCTTGCTGGTCGAAGCGATCACCGGCCTGGAGACGATCAAGACGAGCATGGCCGAAGGCCAGATCCAAAAGCGCTGGGAAGAGGTGATCGGCCTGAACGCAAAGTCAACCAGCAGGGCTCGTGCGCTCTCCAACTTTTCAATCTCCTTTTCGCAATGGTCCGCTCAACTGGTGAGCGTAGCGATTATCATCGGGGGTGTTTACCTGATTTCCGAAGGGGAGTTGACCCTGGGTGGCCTGATTGCCTGTAACATCCTGGTTGGTCGGGCGATGGCTCCGCTCGGTGCCGTGGCTGCCATGCTGACTCGATTACAGCAATCACGTATGGCGCTGAAATCACTTGATCTGCTGATGAAACAACCGAATGAGAGGCCTCTTGATAACGAGTTTATCCAGGCGAAAAACCTGCTTCCTTCTATGAGCTTTGAAAATGTGCATTTCCAGTATCCTAACAGCCAAACACCGGCTCTTGATGGCGTCTCGCTGTATATCAAACCGGGTGAGAAGGTCGCGGTCCTTGGCCGAACCGGCTCGGGGAAGAGTACCCTGGGAAGGCTCTGCATGGGCCTCTATGAACCGCAGAAAGGTGCCGTAAAACTAGATGGCATTGACCTTCGACAATTGCACGTCGCTGATTTACGCAGTCATATCGGCTACGTAAGCCAGGACAACTATCTCTTCTACGGCAGTATTCGTGATAATATCGCCTTCGGTGCTCCTTATGTTGACGGCCCGGCGATTCTGAGCGCTGCCAACCTGGCGGGGGTGACAGATTTTGTTAAGGGCCATCCTGCCGGTTTTGACTGGCAGGTCGGTGAGCGCGGCATGAACCTCTCCGGAGGTCAGCGTCAGGCGGTGACTATTGCCAGGGCTCTGCTTCTTGATCCGGATATCCTGATTTTTGATGAACCGACCAGCGCCATGGATAACAACGCCGAGCTTCTGTTGCGACAGCGGATGAAAGCAAGCCTGGCAGACAAAACTCTGTTGTTATTCACGCACCGCACCAGCTTGCTGGAGCTGGTCGAGCGCGTGGTTATTATGGAGGCCGGCAAGGTTGTCGCCGACGGTCCTAAAGCGGATGTCCTGAAAGCTCTCAAAAGCGGCGCAATCGGCGCCAAGAAACGATAAGAGTCTGCCATTATGTCGAAGCCTAAAGAGATAAAAGACGCATTTGATCGTCGGGAACGACAGGGTTTGTTAAGCGCGTTCAGCGAGGAAGAGGACCTGCATTTCATGAGTGAAGTCGATGCGGCCATTCATCGTAAGGGCAGCTCGATTGCTTTTGTTCTTACTCTGGTGATCGGCCTGTTGATGATCACTTTTGTCGTGTGGGCACATTTTACGGTTTTGGACGAGGTGACCCGCGGCATGGGCTCGGTGATCCCTTCTCAGAAGGTGCAGATGATACAGAATCTGGAGGGTGGGATTCTCCAGGAAATTTCGGTCCAGGAGAATCAGATCGTCAATAAAGGCGATATCCTGATTCGTATCGATAACGAACTGGCGGCAAGCCAGTATCGGGACGCCTTTACCAAGGCCGCCGAGCATGAAGCGGCCATTCTGCGCTTGAACGAGGAGATCGAAGGAAAATCAAAACTCGTCTTCCCCGAAAGCTTCAATGAAGCGGACCCGCAAGTTCTGAATGACCAGAATTCGATTTTCCGGGCACGGCAAGATCAGTTGGAGGCGGAGCTTAACGTCCTGCGTTCTCAGCACAGCCAGAGGCAGCAGGAAATAAAGGAAATGCAAAGCCGTAAAGCACAGCTCGAACAAGGACTTGGCCTAGCAAAACAGCAGCGTGATATTGCCAAGCCCCTGGTTGACCAGGGTGTCTATCCTCGCGTTGATTATCTGGCCCTGGAGCGTGAGATCTCGTCGCTACAGGGCGATATTGACGCCTTGCGCCTGGCGATTCCGCGCATCCGGCAGGCTGCCAACGAGGCGAGCCGCCGTATCGAACAAAGGCGTGCCGAGTTCAAAGCTATCGCCCTTGATGAAATAAACAGTCGTCGTGGCGAGTTGAAATCTCTGCAACAGATCATGTCGGCAGGAGAAGACCGTGTCACACGTACCGACATCCGCTCTCCTGTCCGCGGTACGATCAAGCAGATCAATCTGAATACGATCGGCGGCGTGGTTCGCCCCGGCGAATCGATCCTGGAGATCGTGCCTCTCGACGACACCTTGTTGATCGAGGCACGTATTCGTCCAGCTGATATCGCGTTCCTGCATCCTGGGCAGAAGGCCATGATCAAGATTACCGCTTATGATTTCTCCATCTTCGGTGGCCTGGATGGCGTCCTGGAGTCGATCAGCGCCGATACCATCGAGGATGATGATGGCGAGAGCTTTTACAAGGTAAAATTGAGGACTCAGAAAAATGCCATTGCTTATCGTGGTGAAGAATTGCCTATTATGCCGGGGATGACGGCCAGTATTGATATACTCACCGGCAAAAAGTCTGTTCTGGCTTACCTTCTGAAACCAATTTTGCGCACCAAGCAGAACGCTCTGCGGGAACGTTAGTCGGAACTGTGAATATGCCGAAACTTCGCTGCTTTCTTTTCATTTTGGCCATAAGCCTCCTGGTAGGACCTTGGGGCTGTGGATCCAAGGCTTCGGCAAAGCCTACAGATAGCATTGCCCCGGCAATCAAGCCCGGAAAAGGCCTGTTCCGCAGCCATGAGTTTCGCAGCACCTTGAGAGCCCTGCCTAACTGGACGCGGGTCCTAGCCTCGGCAGAAAAACAGACTGACACCTTCTATGCTTGCAATGCAAGCGCAGAGGTCTGTTCTTCGTCGGCATTAAGTTGGCAGAAGGTTATCAAGCAGGGCCAGGGTCTTGCCCCCATGGCACAACTCAAGTCGGTCAACACGTATTTCAACCGTTGGCCATACGGGCTTGATATTGATATTTATGGAGTCAGCGATTACTGGGCGACACCGGGTGAGTTTCTCAAACTCTCCGGGGACTGTGAGGATTACAGTATTACCAAATATTATGCCCTGCGTAAGCTCGGGTTCTCCGTTGATGACATGCGCATCGTTCTTTTGAAAGACACTATCCGTAACATCTCCCATGCGGTATTGGCGGTGAAGATAGATGATGAATCATATATTCTGGATAATGTGTCTGATCTGGTGCTCTCGCATCTCAAGTACGAGCACTATGTTCCGCAATATTCTGTTAACGAGTTTTACCGGTGGGCCCATGTATCGCCAGGCGCGTTACGTTAGGCTTGTTGCCTGACTTAAGCTAAGGAGAAGCAAGCAATGCACGCAAAGGATACGAAACTGACGATTTCCTCTTCGACAACGATCCGGGAGTACCCGGCAGCGTCAAGGAAAAAGGTGTTCTGGTTCGGTCTTGGCATCATTATCCTGGTCATGATTGCCGCCATTGTCTGGGTGGCATGGGGGAGTCAGCTGCGAGAGCGGGAGTTCGAGGTGAACCTGCAGAAGCGGCTGCAATTGATGGCTTCTTCGCAAGTGCAGTTGACAGAGGCTTTATTGGAGAATGCCGTGGCGCAGGCCAACCGGGTGATCAACTCGGAACTTTTTAAGCTGTATGCCGCCGAGGTCCATCTGGTTGAAGATGATGTCTCGAGGCTGGTGTCAGGACCTCTGCCGGGTCAAGATGCCGGCGATGAAGGCTTGGCACAGCTCTCTGCCCAGTTACCGATGATGCAGAGTCTGCTGATCGAATTTACCCGTATTACAGGTTATACGGGAGGACGGGTCGTGAACCGGGGAGGCACCGTCTATATAGCGACCGATGCCACCACCACGCCCCTGCGCTTTGATCAGATGGGTTTCGTCAATGACGTTTTAAAGAGCCAGAAAGTCAAGTTTGCGCCAATTCAAAATACAGCTGTCGGGTTGGTCCTGGAGGCTTTCCTGCCAATTTTCCCTCCTGAAGCGAGTGGTCTTGATCCGAGTCCTGTTGCGGTTCTGATGCTGACCAAGGTCGTCGGTGAGCGAATCAACGAGATGCAAACCAACAGCTTGCTGGAGAAGGGTGAAAGGGCCCGCCTGCTGCAGGCGGTTGCTGATGGTTACGAAGAGATTGTGCCCTGGCTTCCTGGTAAATTGCAGAGCATCGCCAC
>JAOUDB010000134.1 GCA_029859485.1 Desulfuromonadales bacterium
GTCTTACACAAACGCGCGGCCAACTTAAGTGCGGATGCCAAGCAGAAGATATCTCTGGGCCGCGGACTGGTGCGCAGCGATGTCGCAGCTATTCTGTTTGACGAACCGCTCACCGTGATCGACCCGCATCTGAAATTACTCCTGCGGCGCAAGCTCAAACAGATCCACGCCCGCTTCAAATTGACGATGGTTTACGTTACCCATGACCAACTGGAGGCGCTAACCTTTGCCGACCAGGTGGTTGTGATGAACGAAGGGCAGGTAATGCAGATCGGCACCCCGCAGGACCTTTTTGAAAATCCGCAACATACCTTTGTTGGCTACTTCATCGGTAGCCCCGGGATGAATTTTTTGCCTTGCCGGATGGAGAACGGCATCGCTGAGATCGGTGGTCAGAAGATTCAGGTTGGCAACGGCACCGAAAAGCTAATGGGGGACTTCAAGCTTGGGATTCGGCCTGATTTTCTCAAGCTGCATGCACAAGAAGCTCCGGGCTCCCTCCCTGTCGCCATCAAAGCGATGGAGGACCTGGGCAATTGCAAAATAGTTACTGTACAGCTTGCTGAGAATACTCTCAAGGTTAAGCTTTCTGAGGAGCAGGAGATTCCAGCCGAGAGTGGTTTCCTGGAATTTCAACCGCAATGGGTCAGAATCTATGCCGACGAAAAACTGGTCGGCAACAGCGTGAAATAAGAAGCGCGACTGGAGCCTGCAAAATGAACAAATGGGAAGACAATAAAGCCTGGTTCATGGTCATCCCGGTATTTCTGGTGGTCGCCGTATCAGCCATTGTGCCGCTGATGACCGTGGTCAATTACTCACTACAGGACATCTTTGGCCCAGACCAAAGGGTCTTTGTCGGGGTTGAGTGGTACAAGGATGCGCTAACCGACTCACGTCTGCATGACGCGCTCAAACGTCAGTTGCTGTTTTCTTCACTGGTTTTGTTGATTGAAATTCCGCTGGGCATTCTGATTGCCCTGATGATGCCCAAAAAAGGCTGGGGTGCCTCACTCAGCCTGGTTCTGGTGGCGTTGCCGTTACTGATTCCATGGAATGTTATCGGCACCATCTGGATCATTTTCATGCGTCCCGACATCGGCCTGTTGGGCGCGGCGGTGAATGGTCTCGGTATCCCCTTCGATCACACAGCGTCGCCTTTTGCCGCCTGGGTGACAGTCTTGTTAATGGAGGTCTGGCACTGGACACCGCTGGTGGTACTCCTGGCCTATGCCGGACTGCAGGCCATCCCCGAGGCATATTTTCAGGCCGCCCGTATCGACGGGGCTTCAGTCTGGTCCACTTTCCGTTACATTCAGCTGCCGAAGATGCGAGGAGTGCTGACCATTGCAGTTCTACTGCGCTTCATGGACAGTTTCCTGATCTATGCCGAACCCTTTGTCTTAACCGGTGGCGGACCCGGCAACTCAACAACCTTTTTGTCGATCTACCTGGTCAAGTTGGCGGTGGGTCAGTTTGACCTGGGCCCGGCGGCAGCTTTCTCGATTATCTATTTTCTGATTGTGCTGCTGTTCTGCTGGCTGTTCTATCAGGCCCTGCTGAAAGTCGGAACGGGGGATAAACAATGAAATTCCAGAAGAGAACCATTGGACTGATTGTTTACTTTATTCTGTTGCTATTACCGATCTACTGGATGCTCAACATGTCTCTGCGCACCAATGCGGATATCCTCAGCGTCTTTTCCTTTTATCCGCAAGATCCGACCATTGATAATTATATAAAAATCTTCACAGACAAGTCCTGGTACTCAGGGTACTTGAACAGTTTTTACTACGTCAGCATGAACGTTGTGATCTCTCTGGTAACCGCATTGCCTGCAGCCTATGCTTTTTCCCGTTACAAGTTTCTCGGCGATAAGCATCTGTTTTTCTGGCTACTGACCAATCGCATGGCGCCACCGGCAGTCTTTCTCCTGCCATTTTTCCAGCTCTACTCAACATTCAACCTGATCGACACCCATTTTGCCGTGGCCCTCTCCCACTGCCTGTTCAATGTTCCGCTGGCGGTCTGGGTACTGGAAGGCTTTATGTCCGGGATTCCGCGTGAGATTGATGAGATGGCTTATATTGACGGCTACAGCTTTCCGCGCTTTTTCCTGACCATTTTCACGCCACTGATTCGCACCGGCATCGGCGTCACAGCATTTTTCTGTTTCATGTTTTCCTGGGTCGAGTTGCTTCTGGCCAGAACGTTAACGACCACAGCGGCCAAGCCCATCGCCGCGATCATGACGCGAACGGTCAGCGCCTCGGGGCTAGATTGGGGTCTACTGGCGGCGGCAGGCATTCTGACGATCGTTCCGGGGGCGCTAGTCATTTATTTCGTCCGTAACCACTTGGCCAAGGGCTTTGCCCTCGGCCGCGTTTAACGAGGTATGAATATGTCCCTGGAGTGGATGGCATGGACCATGCCGACAGCTATTTTCTTTATCACCATCGCCTGTCTGCTGGTGGCCATGACTATCTGGCAAGCCAAAGCTCCCAGCGGCGAGCGAAAAGGGTTTTTACCGATTGCCACAACCCCTGGTGACCGACTGTTTATCGGCCTGCTCAGCAATGCCTATATCCACCTCGCCTGGATCGGGTTGACCAGTCTATCGCTCTGGATCGCCTTTGTAATCGCACTGATCTGGATGATTATTTTAATGCGTTGGGGTTAAACAATAGATAGCAAGTGTTTCACTTTGAGCGGAGCTCAGGCCTTGGCGCCGGCAAAGACGCTCGGTAAACCGGGCAAAACAACGAGGGGCCCAAAGAAGGAGGAAAGATGATGAGAGACGTAACCAGCAGAGGAAAATCACGGGCGATGCTCTTGATCAGCCTCACGGCCACATTCCTGATGTTCTTCACAACATCGGCAAGCGCAGACACGGCCGCAGCCAAGAAATGGGTCGATAGCGAGTTTCAGCCTTCAACCCTCTCCAAAGCCGAACAGATGAAAGAAATGGAATGGTTCATCGAGGCGGCCAAACCTTTCAAAGGAATGAAAATCAAAGTTGTCTCCGAGACCATTCCGACTCACGAGTATGAATCTAAAGTTTTGGCCAAGGCGTTTAAAGAGATTACCGGCATTGATGTCACCCACGATCTGATTCAGGAAGGTGATGTTATTGAAAAGCTGCAGACACAAATGCAGTCCGGAGAAAACATTTTTGATGCCTATATCAACGACTCTGACCTGATCGGCACCCACTACCGCTATGGCTACGTCGTCAACCTGACCGACTGGATGGCCGGTGAAGGCAAAGACGTGACCCTGCCGACCCTTGATATCGATGACTTCATGGGCAAATCGTTTACAACGGCACCGGACGGCAAACTCTATCAACTTCCTGACCAGCAGTTCGCTAACCTCTACTGGTTTCGCTATGACTGGTTTAATCGCGCCGACTTGAAAGAACAGTTCAAAAAACTTTACGGTTACGAACTGGGTGTTCCCGTTAATTGGTCGGCCTATGAAGATATCGCCGAATTCTTCAGCGAGCACGTCCGTGAAATCGACGGCAAAGCGGTTTATGGCCACATGGATTATGGGAAAAAAGCTCCCGATCTCGGCTGGCGCTTTACTGACGCCTGGCTGTCGATGGCGGGTGCCGGTGACAAGGGCATTCCAAACGGCAAGCCGGTTGATGAATGGGGTATCCGGGTTGATGAAAACGACCGCCCGGTTGGAGCCAGTGTCAGTCGTGGCGGTGCTACTAATGGCCCGGCGGCCAAATACTCCCTGCGTAAATACATGGAATGGCTGCGTAAATATGCACCTCCGGGCGCCCTCGGCATGGACTTTTATCAGTCGCTACCAAGTCTGGCTAAAGGAAATGTTGCCCAGCAGATCTTCTGGTACACCGCATTTACCTCTTCGATGGTTGAAAAAGGCACCGCAGTGGTCAATGATGACGGCAGCCCGAAATGGCGGATGGCACCATCTCCGCACGGGCCCTACTGGGAAGAAGGTATGAAACTCGGCTATCAGGATGCCGGTTCCTGGACACTTTTCAAAAGCACCCCGGTAGATCGGCGTAAAGCAGCCTGGTTATTTGCCCAGTTCTGCGTTTCCAAATCGGTTTCTTTGAAAAAAACCCACGTCGGACTGACGCCGATTAGAGACAGCGACATCCGCGATGAGTCCTTCACCAAGCGGGCGCCGCAACTGGGTGGCCTGGTTGAATTCTACCGCAGCCCGGCACGTGTGGCCTGGACTCCGACCGGCACGAACGTTCCTGACTATCCTAAACTGGCGCAACTCTGGTGGCAGAACATCGGTGAAGCCGTTGCCGGAGAAGTGACCGTTGATAAGGCGATGGATAACCTTGCGCGCGAACAAGACAAGGTTCTCATTCGCATTGCGCGCAGCAAGTCCCAGGGAGACATGGGGCCGAAAATGAACGATGAGCGCGATGAGACCTACTGGTTGAATCAGCCGGGTTCGCCAAAAGCGAAACTTGCTAATGAAAAACCACAGGGCGAGACCGTCAATTACGATGATCTCATCAAGGCCTGGCGTGAAGGAAAGGTACGTTAATTGTAACTGTTGATCGTTTAAAATTGGTTTTTTGTATTTAAAGCCAACAGCCGAAGGGACAACCGTCAGGGGCCAAGGTTTGCAACTCTGGCCCCTGACTTTTTTCCACATCAGTTGATCGCAGGATCTCTGCAGTGGGGAGGCGAGCATGGCAAGACATCAGCACTTACAGCATTTGAAAGATGGTCGCACTTTTGACCTGCTCGTCATCGGTGGTGGTGCAACAGGCTGCGGGGTCGCCCTTGACGCGGCGAGCCGTGGCCTGGACGTTGCGCTGGTTGAAAAAAATGACTTTTCCGAAGGCACCAGTAGTCGTAGCACCAAGTTGGTTCACGGCGGTGTTCGCTACCTGGAGATGGCTGTAAAAAAGCTGGATCGGGCGCAGTATAACCTGGTCAAGGATGGTCTCCGCGAACGAGGCATCTTGCTGAAAAACGCACGACACTTGTCAAACCGACTGCCCCTGATCACTCCGCTCTACAAATGGCTTGACGTGCCTTATGTTTTTTCTGGTCTCAAACTCTACGACATCCTCTCCGGAAAACAGAATATTGGTCACAGTCGTCTGTTGAGCCGCAAGGAAGCCTTGCGCCGTTTCCCGATGTTGAAAGCCGAAGGGCTAAAAGCCGGTGTCCTCTATTACGATGGTCAGTTTCATGATTCCCGTATGGCCCTCTCCCTGGCATTAACGGCAGAACAGCATGGCGCGACGATTGCCAACCATGTTGCTGTTTCCGGATTATACAAAGAGGGTGGGAAAATTGCCGGAGCGGAGTTAACAGATTCTTTGACCGGAGAGTCCTGGCAGTTGAAGGCCAAGGGCGTGATCAATGCTACCGGCCCATTTGTCGATCAAATAAGGGTGATGGACAACCCCGAAGCGTCCAAAATCCTTTCGGCCAGCACGGGAATTCACCTCGTGCTGGATAAACGTTTCGCTCCACCCGACACCGGCCTGATGATTCCAGAAACCGAAGATGGCCGGGTTCTATTTGTCCTGCCCTGGGAAGATCATGCCTTGGTCGGCACGACTGATGAGCCTGCAGAAGTTACCGATCACCCCCAGCCCCTTGAATCAGAAATTGACTACCTGCTGCGTCACGTCGCCCAATATTTTAATCTAAAGGTCAAAAAATCAGACATCAAGGCAGTCTGGTCAGGATTGAGACCACTTGTATCCGACCCGAATGCCACCGACACAGCCAAATTAGCTCGCGACCATGTGATTGAGGACAGTGCCAGTGGCTTACTGACCATCGCCGGCGGTAAGTGGACCACGTATCGAAAAATGGCTCTTGATACCGTAGATCATGCATTAAACCGGTTCAACTTGTCTGCACCGAGACCGACATGTCAGACCGAGCAGTTACCGATTATCGGCAGCGCAAACTATAATGAGAAAGGCGATCTTGAACTGAGCAAAAAATATGGTTTTGCCGCGGATGTTGCGTCCTACTTGAATCGAACCTACGGTGACCAGGCGGAGCAGGTTGCTGAGTTAGCTGAAGCAAGACAAGGTATACGGCTTGTCAAGAATCACCCGATTCTGGAAGCGGAAGTTGTTTATGCTGTTCGCTATGAATCGGCTGAACGGGTTATCGATGTTCTCGCTCGGCGAACGCCATTGGCCTTGCTAGATACCAAGGCAGCAAGGCAGGCGGCACCGAGGGTACTGGAAATCATGGCAGAAGAACTGGGTTGGGATCAACGTCGCTGTGATGATGAAGTTTTATTGATTGAAAAGAGGCTGTCTGAGGCCCTTTAATTGTGGAGCCGCGAGTCAAGGCGAGCCATTTCATTTGTTGTTCGACAAGGCTAAGTCGTTAGCCGGTGGCGTCACCTCTGGCGTTTTTTCCTGCAAAAATAAATGACACAGGCCCTGGGACCAGAAACGTTCAACTCACCAATGGCCCTATAAGTTGTGTCACATTGTTTTGGGGCGTACAGAAAAACAGAAATCCGGGATTACTAGAAAACCTGACCTTTAAGACTCATCAACCAAACCGGCGCACTATTAGTAAACGCATTTCACTGTATTGAAATATGCAAGAGCTCGGGTTGGGGAAATGCCATAATGTGGAGAGACTATTCTTCTTCTGCTCCCCTCTTGTCAGGGGTCACTGTTTCAATCAACTTGAGTGGTGATTTTATGACCCGTTCACCCAGGGAGAGAAGGCTTGACCCAACCGATGACGCCGACATAATTCGAACCTTGGGGTCGTTCTGCTTGCCCTTGACACTGACAGGGATCGCCACCAGGCTCCCCCCCATCAGGTAATTGATCCCGGGAATGTTTTTCACCAGAGTATCAACCGTCTTGAACGGTGAGGCCAGCAACTCAGCACTGACCGTATCTTTTCTGAAATCAAGCATGCCCTGACCAAGAACATCCAGTGTGTCACCATCCATCTGGACTTTGTTGATAATCAGCTTTTCCCCTTGGAAAGTGCCCTGGATGTCGATGGATGAGTAAGTAAAGCCATCGACATCCAGGTTAGGCAGTTTCCCTTTGACAATCTCAGTGACGTTGAGAAC
>JAOUDB010000135.1 GCA_029859485.1 Desulfuromonadales bacterium
ATTGATCTCTTTAAAAGAATCAGCCGTATCGAGGATCATCTGAATGTCCTCTTTGGTCATCTGCTCAATGCCAAGAATATGTTTGTGCTGGAATGACATAAACTCTCTCCTAAGGCTTAACCAGTCGAACTTCGACCGGGTTCAATTCATCATCAAAGATAACCGCGATATCTTCTTCGCGGGCTGTCGGTACGTTGCGGCCAACGTAATCGGCACGTATCGGCAATTCACGATGACCTCGGTCGATCAAAACGGCGAGCTGGATGGTGCTTGGTCGACCAAAGTCCATCAAAGCATCCATCGCTGAACGAATGGTGCGACCGGTATAGAGAACATCATCAACCAGGATGACCTGTTTGCCATCAAGGTGGAACGGAATGTCCGTCTTACCGATCGGCAAGTTGCCGCGGGAGGCCAGATCATCACGATACATGGTGATATCGACCGCTCCGAGCGGGACTTCAAGGCTTTCAATCTCGTTGATGCGTGTTTGCAGCAGCTTTGCCAGGTGATCACCACCGGTTCGGATACCGACCAGAGCGAGCTTCTCGCCGCCCTTGTTATGTTCCAGAATCTCATGGGTAATCCTGGTGATAGCGCGTGCTACACCAGCTTTATCTAATATTGCAGTTTCCGCCTTGGCCATTGTTTCCTCCCGAATTTAGGACAAAAAAATACCTTTCCGTCGATTACGGAAAGGCACAGCTCTTGTTTTATTATCTATGTGAGGCATTTTGGGCCACCCTTGCTGATCTCTCTGGATCCGCTTAAAAGGAGACGAGTTGCAGTCGAATTCCAAGCAATATAGCAAGGCCAAAATTGGGAGTCAACAAAAACAGGGCACTATGCAAAAAACGCATATTGAAAGGGTCTAAAGAGAAACCAAACCTCAAGGAAGCGGTAAAGGCACAGCCTTTAAAACACCATCGTTTTGCGCTCCTGGATTCAGATCTTCAACAAGCAGGGTATCTGTTTCATTCCCCAACGTACTCCACATTTCTACACCATGTCCAAGATTAATAGCTCCGTCAAAAGCTGAGAAGAACAACTCCCCATCAATGACACTCGGGCCGAAAGCGTCAGAATATCCAGACTCGTAACCGGGGCCGATGTCACTAAGAACCCATGTGCCAACAGTGGTCCCGTCGGTGGACCAGAGCTCCCGCCCGGTTAAACCATCATTTGCGGTGAAATATAACCGTCGCTGGTATTCAGTAAGAAAAGTCAACCCGTCGGCTGTTAATGGAAGATTGATTGGCGTCGAGTAGATGTCGGCAAGTAACCTCGTACCAAGAAAGGTTCCATCGCTGAGCCATGGCTCAAAACCATGAGTTCCATCATTGGCAAAGAAAAGAAGTTGTCCGTTGAGAACATAGAAGACATCATCTCGACCGGGAACAACACTGTCGCCGTCGAGAGGGTTTATATCCAACACCATTGCTGTTGAGAGTCCGTTGGTGCGCCACAGTTCAACGCCTGAGAAGCCGTCATCAGCGGCAAAATAGAGCCAGTCCCGCATTTCAGTCCAATAAGTGAGGTTATTGGTTGCCGTGGGAAATGGGCCATCTGTATCGATGCCGACATTTGCAACCTGAACAGTATTCAGCTCGGTTCCGTCAGTTCTCCAGGGCTCAAACCCCGTCAAACCATCATCAGCGAAAAAATACAACATCCCATTAAACACTGTGAGTTGTTCCGGAAGAGCATCGTAGGAGAATAAGTTGCTGAGTGGATTGATCCCGATGTCTTTGACAATTGTCGTATTGGCTTCCGTACCATCGCTTTTCCAGAGTTCTGAACCATAATGCTCCGTGCCATATTGACCATCATTTGCAACGAAATAAAGAAAATCATTGAAGACCATCAACTGATTCGGTGAGCTGTCAATCGATGTGTCTGGGTCATTGGTCTGGTTGTCCGGGTCTTCTATGGCAATATTTTTGACTATAACTGTTCCTACTTCAGTGCCGTCAGTTTTCCAAAGCTCAATACCGGTTCCGTATCCCTGGTAATCTATGTCATTGGCGACAAAATAAAGATGGTCGCCAAAAACAGTCAAATCATGAGGGTTACCATTAATAGGTTGCGGGACCAAAAGAGACTCATCTTCTATACCGATATTTTTGACCATGACAGTACCCGTTTCGGTACCATCCGTCCTCCAGAGTTCGACACCATGTACACCGTCATTAGCGGAAAAATAAATCGTATTTTTAAATAATGTATATTCTTGCGGATTGCTGTCGTTAATGAGGTTGAGATTTGCCAGAAGGTTTGTGCCTTCCGGTGTCCCATCTGTTATCCATGGCTCACAGCCAAGGGCACCGCAGGCAGAAAAGATATACTTCTCTCCAAAAGGGGTGAAATTCTGAGTCTGGCTTTTACCTGAGCTATTGATGATTTTCAATAACCAGAGAGCCCCATTCTGAATTTTAAACAGCCCATCGCCAGAAGTGTCAGGGCTGCTGTTGTCTCCATAGAAGAGTAAGTAAGAATCCGTTGGTGATGGAGTTGCAGAATCGTCGCTTCCACCTCCCCCGCCGCCACCACAACTTGACAAGACAAAGGAAACAGACAGGAACACCAGAGCAACAACAAGGGTTGAGATCTTGTCTTTCATGTTAGTAGCCTCACAAACTCAAAAACCCGTCAACAACTGCAAACAGAATGGAAGTACCTTAAATTTATCATATTGTGAATGGTCAGCAACGAAAGGACCTGCGGAAGGAACCTTGATGGACGAAACGTTGCCATGTAACAAGGGAGGACGTGAGAGTCTACTTCTTAAAGTTTTGGGACAATATTCGCCGTTTGAGACGCCAGATCGAAAACAACTTTGATTTTACCTGCTTTGAATTGCCTGAGCACCTGGTCGATCTTGGCCTCCATGGTGCCGCCGGCGTCACCCCAGTCTGAGCCGTCACGAGAGACGAATTCTTCGATCAAGTTGCGCAGGGTTTCAGGGTTGACGTCCTGGTATGGGACATCTACACCCTCTTCGTGGTGGTCGGTCTGGTGGTTGGTTGGTTTGTTCCTGGTCATTTTTGCCCTTTACACTAGACAACCCAAGAGACAATTTAACGCAGAGTCGCAAAGAACGCAGAGGGAAACTTTTAAAAACTTTAATTTGCTTATTATTCTGACAAACACTTTTTGCGTCTTTGCGTTAACAAATGGTTTAGGTTTGTCTTGTTTGTTGCCCCTGGCACTCAGGGTTTCGTCATGGCCCTTCAAAAGCTCTCAAGCCGAACACCGGGTAGATACTCAGTGAATGGCCAAGGTACGTTTCAGCATATTCAACATCTACATCGTCAAGCAGTGGAAGTTCAGGGCGTTCTTGATTGTTGAGGGTCGCTTTACCGGCCTCTTGGGCCAATTTTATCAAGCGTGACTTGATGTACTCAATATGTGCCTGAGTAAGGCTGTCGTGTTTGCATGAACAAACGATCGTCCAGGTCCAGAAACTTTTATTGCTGAGATGTTTTTCCAGGTCTGCAGAGATCGGGTCCGCTGCGCCTATATAGATGGTTTCCCGACCCTGCTGATCGGAAGGGCCAATCAGGACATAGACGCCCGGGGCATTAAGCTCGTCTCGATTTATCTCTTCAAGCATAGAACTGCGAGGGATCACAAGGGCGCGGCCGGACCATTTCGACCGGGCGACAATCTTCACACCGTCAACGTGACCGTCCTGAAGGTAAATTCTCACTGAGAATGATTCTGATGGCATTAATCGTTCTCCTTTGCTCAAATTGCGACCTGTTTCGATTCTATCACAGCAATCAATTTTGTAACCTTGCAGTATGAAGCTTGAATAGTTTCGTCTCTGGTAAACAGACTATTGACAACCAGGCGTCCTAAAAGGACAATCGGTTCTCGAATGATCAGCAGACAGGAAAGGTCGACAGCCAGTGGTAAAAAAACAAGACGAAATTTATGCTTCGCCATTGAACGAAATCATCGACTTTGATTTTGATGAGAAGGTGGCAGATGTCTTCCCCGACATGATCCAGCGCTCGGTCCCTGGCTACGGCACAATGATTTCAACGATAGGAATCCTGGCGGCAAAGTATGCCCAGCCGAATAGCCGCTGCTACGATCTCGGCTGCTCTCTGGGAGCCGTCAGCCTGTCGATGCGCCAGCGCATCAATCAACCGGACTGTAAAATTATTGCCGTGGACAATTCCGAGGCAATGGTCGAGCGAGGCATGGAGCTTTTGGCCTCAGACAATTCTTCAAGGGTTCCTGTCGAGATGGTTTGTGCTGACATCCAGGACATCGCCATAGAAGATGCGTCAGTTGTCGTTCTCAACTTCACATTGCAGTTTATCCCTCTTGATCAACGCTTGGCGCTAATCACACGTATTTACCAAGGCCTAAAACCGGGCGGCGTGTTGATATTGTCGGAAAAAATGGCCTTTGAAGACCAGATCAAGCAGGCCTTTCATACTGAAGCCCACCACGATTTCAAGCGAGCCAACGGCTATAGCGACTTGGAGATCAGTCAGAAGCGCACAGCTCTTGATCGCGTGATGATCCCGGAGAGCCTTGCCCGCCATAAAGAGCGTTTACGGAAAGCCGGATTCCCTGTCAGTGAAGTCTGGTTCCAGTGCTTCAACTTTGCGTCCATGATCGCCATCAAATGACCCTCTATAATTCTTTATATCCACAACTCGAAGCCATGGGGCTAGAACAATGGGCTCATGAGCTAAAACAGGTGATCCCTGAGCGTATGGCTGTGGAAGGTCACGGCACAATGCCCCTCTGGCAAAAGGCCCTGCAGGGGCTGCCTCAGCTGAAACCATCAAAGATGGAATTAAAAACAAAGGTTGAGATAGGGTGTCCCGAAGACCTTGTTGGTTCCACCCCTGAAGAGTTTTCTGAACAACTTCAGGCCTTCCACCCATGGAGGAAAGGCCCTTACAACCTTTTCGGTGTTGACGTTGACACTGAATGGCGGTCAGATTGGAAGTGGGATCGCGTCCAGCCTCATATTCAGTCGCTCAAGGGGCGTAAGATCCTGGATATCGGTTGCGGGAATGGTTATCACGGCTGGCGCATGCTTGGCGAAGGCGCAGACCTTGTTGTGGGGATCGACCCGACCCTGCTCTCCGTTATGCAGTTCCATGTCGTGCAGCGCTACCTGGTGGGCAAAAACCACTACGTACTGCCACTGGGGATTGAGGATGTTCCGGCCGACCTGGCTTGTTTTGACACGGTTTTTTCTATGGGCGTGCTCTATCATCGCCGGTCGCCTCTGGACCATCTGATGGAACTTCGTGGCTGTCTGCAACCTGGTGGAGAGTTGGTATTGGAAACCCTCATTGTCGAGGGAGAGGAAGGCACGGCGTTCATGCCTGAAGGGCGATACGCCAAGATGCGCAACGTCTGGTTTCTGCCATCCACCAAGACCATGCTCTTGTGGCTGCGTCGTTGCGGTTTTAAAGATGTCGCTTGTGTTGACATCAGCCGGACAAGCGTAAAAGAACAGCGCAGAACAGAGTGGATGAAGTTTGAGTCTCTCGCAGATTTTTTAGATCCGAAGGACCACACAAAGACAATCGAAGGTCACCCTGCCCCGCTTCGGGCAATTTTTACTGCGACAAAATCGTGAACGGCTCGTCGCTGTCTCAGTGTTCGTAACGACGCAAAGGCAGAGTGTTTGAGCCGCTGTTTACTCGACCCATGAAATCCACCACATCCCACTCAGCACGCAAAACATCACCCTCTTTATAAAGAGTTTTGTCGCCTGGCAAGACAACAACAGCCATCTGGAAAATGGAGGTGAAGTACTCACCCTCAATAGATTTTCCAGAACTGTCGTACAACTTGAAGTTATTGACTTTAACAGGTCGATCAAACTCAACAAGTAGCTCATCCAGGTTATCAGTCCCCTGCTCCCACATCCCCGCCATAAGGACCAGCGAAGGCGGCTCAACATCGGCCAAAGTTCCAGGGTCCAGAATATAGCCGTCTGCAGGCATTTGTGGCAGAGGTTGACCATTCAGCATGATAAAAACCTTGTTGGTCTGCTCAAACTGGAGAACAGTCGCCGCTATGGCCAGCCCGGCTGAGGCTTTATCATCTTCAGACCAGGACTGCTGAGTCATTAAAGACAAAGTCTGTGTGCCCTTTTCAGTTGACGCAGAGGTTACCTGCAAATCATTTGGGAAAGGGTTGTACAGCCCAGAGTCCTCTATGAACACAAGGTCACCACCGGTCAGGCGACTGAGGATTTGTTGTAATTCCCCATCCTTACTGAACAGGAAAAGCGGAAAAGCCCGCACTTTACCAGGTGAGTTGCGGACGGGAAAATAGCCGACGCGGGCAAAAGCTTCACCTGCTTTCCCTTGCGGCGGCTCACCAAAGTTGTCCAGGTAAGCCTGACTGGCAATGACAATCCCCGAAGTCCGTGACGACGGCGCAGGTTCTTCTTGCTGGCAGGCGAAGAGAGATAAGAAACAAAAGGCTAAAAGCAGAGGGGGAAATGGCGACATCAGCAGCCTCCTAAAAGCCTGGGAGAAAGGCATTATCCATTCTATCACAGATATTAGAGGCAGGAGTTGTTGTGCACACCAAGTCGCGTTCAGCAGCCTGTTGTTCGAAAAATTGCGGCAGGCCGAACCAACTTACTCTTACCTGCCATGCTCGACAGAAGCAAGGTTGGCGCAGAAACGTTGTAATGGGTGGTCAAGTCAAGCAGCAAATCGAGGCGGCCGTCCCGATCAAGGTCGCCAGCCCATAGCACCCGGGGGGAGGCGTCTGAGGCGATAGTGGCTTTGCTCGTGGACGGATGATAAATCGGGTAATCCTGTAGGGCTTGGATCTTATTGCCATCACTGAGTTGCAGGGGGCAGTCTGCAAGCTCCTGCCCGATGAGCTCAGCGGCACATTTAAACTCCAGGAGGTAAGAGCTCTCATCAAGCAGAAAGCTTTTTGAACGCATTATATTCAGGCTTTCGCCAGGAGACGCTATGGTCAAAACAGGCCCCGGACTTAACTGTGAAAAGCCGCGCAACAGGACCAACGGCTCAAAACCTTCAGGCACAGAAACCTTCTTGCCGGTTTTAG
>JAOUDB010000136.1 GCA_029859485.1 Desulfuromonadales bacterium
ATCTGGTCGCGATTGGCCTGGTAAAGCAGTGGCCATAATAAACCCTCGCCGTAGACCTCGGGCTGCGCAGAGATTGTCCAGAGGTTTTCACCTTCACCAACGGTGTAATCACTTGCCTGCACGACTTTCATTTTGCTTTTAACGACCTTTTTCGGCTGAGGAGTAGGTTTCTTCTTCTCTACTGACTGTGCCTTTTGCTTTCGTTCCTCAAGGGCTTTCAGGCGCGCTTCTTCTTCGATTCTGACCTGTTCTTTTTCTTCTTTCAGGCGTCTGGCCTGAGCCTCTTCAGCGAGGACAACTGCACGACGAGCGTGCTGCAAGGAAAAATCCAGAGAGTCACGCGCATCACCGTAGTCGGAGTCTTGCATAGCGGCGCGCGCATCATTAAGGGCGGTTCTGGCGGCCTTGTATTCAGCGGGAGCGTATTCAGCTGCCTGCTTGGCGTAAGCCCTTCCTACCATATACTCAGCAGCGTCCAATTCCTGCAGGGGAGGCTTGGCGCATGAGCACAGAAGGAGCGCGGTTATTATAAAAAACAGGCAACGCAACATAACGCGTTTATTCCATTTCAACGGGTCACTGGTTCATGACGATTTCTGTTGAGAACTTGCAGCCAGTCGGATACCGAGCTCACGTAGTTGCTTTTCGTCGACAACTCCCGGGGCCTCGGACATCAGACAGGTTGCCTTCTGGGTCTTCGGGAAAGCGATGACGTCACGAATAGATCCGGCACCGGTAAGAATCATCATGACCCGGTCCAGGCCAAAGGCGATGCCGCCATGAGGTGGGGCACCAAATTCAAGGGCGTCGAGCAGGAAGCCAAACTTTTCACGGGCTTCTTCCTCTCCGATGCCGAGAAGCTTGAACATCTGGCTCTGCACGTCCTGGTTATGAATACGGATGCTGCCTCCGCCGATCTCTGAGCCGTTCAGGACCAGGTCGTAAGCTTTGGCCCGTACTTTGCCGGGCTCCGTTTCAAGGAGAGGGATGTCTTCATCCATAGGGGCTGTGAAGGGATGATGAACTGCAACATGACGACGCTCTTCGCCGTCCCACTCGAGTAAGGGAAAGTCTGTGATCCAGACAAATTTGTAGTCGTTCGGGTCTGCCAGTTCCAGCTTGTTGCCGAGATGACCACGCAGTCGGCCAAGCGCCTCATTGGTGATTGCGGGTGTGTCTGCACCGAAGAGGAGCAGATCGCCCGGTTGAGCGTTGAGTGCGGCTCCGATATCGGCCAACTCCTGTTCGGTAAAGAACTTGGCGATCGGTGATTGCCAGGAGCCGTCCTCCTGGATCTTGACCCAGGCCATTCCTTTCGCGCCGTAGATAGCAACGAAGTCAGTGAGATCGTCGAGTTCCCTGCGCGAGAAGGTTGCGCAGCCCTTGGCGTTGATGGCCTTGACCAGACCGCCACTCTCCGCGACGCTGGCGAAGACTTTGAAACCACAACCTTTGACAAGTTCTGTAATGTTGATCAACTCCATGTCAAAGCGCAGATCCGGGTTGTCGATACCGTAACGGTCGAGTGCTTCGGCATAGGTCATGCGAGGCACCGGCACGGCGATATCAGCATCGATGGTTTTCTTGAAAACCATCTCAATCATGCCTTCCATGATCGACATGATGTCGTCACGGTCAACAAAGGAAAGCTCGCAGTCAATCTGGGTGAACTCGGGTTGGCGGTCAGCGCGAAGGTCCTCATCGCGAAAGCACCTGACGATCTGGAAGTAACGATCAAACCCGGAGACCATGAGTAGCTGCTTGAAGATCTGCGGAGACTGGGGCAGAGCATAGAAGTTGCCGAGGTTGACGCGACTCGGTACTAGGTAGTCACGGGCACCCTCAGGAGTACTCTTGGTCAGCATCGGTGTCTCAATTTCCAGGAAGTCCTTCTCGGTCAGGTAATTGCGAACCGTCTGAGCCACTTTGTGGCGCATGATCAGGTTCTGCTGGATACCTTCGCGGCGAAGGTCGAGATAACGATACTTGAGGCGCAGGTTCTCAGCGACTTCGGTGAACTCGTCAAGCATGAAGGGCGGTGTCTTGGCCGGGTTGAGAATGCGGATTTCACTGATCTCGACTTCGACTTCACCGGTCGCCATCTTAGGGTTGACGGTGCCTTCAGGACGCGGAGAGACTTTACCGATGGCGGCCACCACAAACTCGTTGCGAACCGCTTCTGCCTTGGCGTGTGCTTCTGGATCACGATCGGGGTCGAGGGCCAGTTGACCGATGCCGGTACGGTCACGAAGATCGATAAAGATCAGACCGCCATGGTCACGCCGACGGTGAACCCAACCCATCATGCAGACTTCTTTGCCAATATCTTCTTTGCGCAATTCGCCGCAGTAATGAGTTCTTTTCCAGTCTCCGAGTATATCGCTCAAGGGGCTAACTCCTTAAAATAAATGTGGTATTTCTTGTGACGCGCCTGCCTCTACAGATGAAGGCAAGCGAGCATTATATCGATGCTCGTCTAGAGCGTCAAGCGTCAAGAATTTCACTGAGAAGGCGACTCTCCAGCCCGTCCAGATCGACCTCTTCCTGGCTGCTTTCATCCATGTTGCGCAGTTGCGCAACCCCACGTTCGAGCTCGTCTTCTCCGAGGATGAGGACCCGGCGGGTTTTCATCTTGTCGGCGCGACGTAGCTGGGCTTTCAGGCTTTTGCCGGTATATTCCATCTCAACCAGTACACCTTCGCGCTGTAGACGGGTCAGCATGGCAAAGCCGGCCTTGGTCGCCATCTCGCCAAGGGTCGCAATAAAGAGCTCAGGACGGGGCGGCTCGATGCTTTGCTCACCAAGCATCAGGGCCAGCCGTTCCAGACCAATGGCGAAGCCGATACCCGGTAAATCCGGGCCGTCCAGGTCTTTGATCAAGCCATCGTAGCGGCCGCCGGCGGCAACAGCATTTTGTGAACCGAGACTGCCGGTCACCATCTCAAAGGTGGTTTTGGTGTAGTAGTCAAGACCGCGTACCATGCGAGGGTTCACCGTGTAGTTGACTGATAGGGCACTGAGGTGCTCTTTAACCTGACCGAAGTGAGTCTCGCAACCGATGCAGAGGTTGTTAAGCATGGCCGGTGCGTCAACAGTTGCTTCCCTGCATCCGGGCACCTTGCAGTCAAGTACGCGCAGCGGGTTCGTAGTGTAGCGTCGCTGGCAGTCGGCGCAGAGTGATTCGATGTGCTGCTCCAGGAAGCTGATCAGAGCATCACGGTAGCTTGGACGGCATTCCGGGCAGCCAAGGGAATTGATCTGCAGGACCACGTCTGGAATTTTCGTGGTCTGAAAGTAGTGGCTGAGCATGGCCAGGACCTGGGCGTCGATCTTGGGATCGTCGACACCGATGACTTCTGCCCCGATCTGGTGGAATTGCCGGTAACGGCCTTTCTGGGGGCGCTCGTGGCGGAACATAGGGCCGATATAGTAGAGTTTCGAGACCGGATCCTGGGCATACATCTTGTGCTGAATGAAGGAGCGCATCACAGGAGCTGTTCCTTCCGGACGCAGGGTCATCGAGGTGCCGCCCTTGTCGCTGAAGGTGTACATCTCCTTTTCAACGATGTCGGTCGTCTCGCCGATCGAACGGCAGAAGAGGTCGGTTTTTTCGACGACCGGAACGCGGATCTCACGGTAACCGAAGGCTCCAAAAACCTTGCGGGCCTGCTCTTCGAGATGCTGCCAGGTTTCAACGTCGCCGGGCAGAATGTCGTTCATGCCTTTGATGCCTGTAATACTCATGGATAAATGCTCCGATAGTTAAATTAAACAGGGAAAAGCGTAACGCAAAGGCGCAAAGAATACAAAGAAAGACGCAAGGTTAAATAATAAAGAAAAGGTTCCCTTCGCGTCTTGTTTTTGACTTCGCGTCTGCGTTAAATGCCATTGTTATAAATTTGGCAATTTAACATTTGGCAATTTAACGCGTAGGACGTTTTACTCGTTCTCATGCAGTCCGTCAACCCGGTAATCCTCGAGCAAGGTGTTTTCCACGTTGCTGGCGATGACGGGACCTGCATTAATCCCTAGGCCCATCGGCAGGGTCTGTTGGTAGCGTTCGATGATCTCTGGGGGAAACAGTTTAGGATTGACTGGCTTCGATGGTCTGGGAGCAGCCCGGCAGGATGAAGAAGAGTAGGCCGTCCAGGGCCAAGGCAACCAGAGCGCACGAGATCATGTCTTGCCAATCTCCGAAGCGCTTCGGACTATGTTACGGTCGTTTTTGCCGAGGTACATTGCTTTGTCGGCCAGATCGATCATCTCTTCCAAAACTGTTGCGTGAATCGGGTAAGTTGCGTGACCTACGGTTGCCGTCAGACGACCGGTATTGTCATGACCGGTTGAAAACTCGAACTCGGCGATGGTAGACCGGATTCGTTCTGCAACGAGTTTGGCGCCACGTGTGTCAGTCTCTACCAGGAGTGCGGTGAATTCATCACCACCGTATCGAAATAGCATATCGGCATCACGGACACATTTACGCAACAACTCACCGACCTGACGCAACACGCCGCTGCCGACCAGGTGGCCATGTTCGTCGTTGATGATCTTGAACAGATCAAGATCGATAAAAGCCAGTGAAAATTCCAGGCCATAACGTTCTGAACGGCGGATTTCCTGTTCGAGAGCTATATGCAGGTAGCGGTGGTTGTACAGTCCGGTCAAATCATCCGTGTAAATCAGATCCCGGGCGCCCTGATATTGGCAGGCGTTGCTAAAACCAAGGGAGACCTGTTCGGCGAGAAAATTCAGATTCTGCTGTGAGTCTGACTTCGGAAGGTAAGAGTCGTTGGGGTTGCAAAGGATCACGGCGCCATGTTCCTGGTTCTCTGCTGTCATGGGGAAGACCCAGAAAGACTTCAAGGCCTCGTCGCTCCCGACGATCTCGGGGATGTCTTCTCTCTGTAGGAGGGTGGGTGCTTCCAGCATCCTGGTTTTCTCGAGCAGTTGTTCCGCCAGCTTCTTTGCTTCGTCCTCGTCGAACCCTTTCGCTTCAAGATGGCTGATGCCGCTCTGGGTGGCAAGGTAGGCAAGGCCTTGGCCCTGTCCTGTCTCATTCAGCAGGGTGCTCAGCGATTCTTGAAAGAGATTGTCGATATTCAGCAGGCTGGAGAGATGTTGGCCTTTTTGGTAGAGACGGATCTGGCTATGCAGCAGGCTGTTCTCTGCAATCAGACGACGCTGCTCAAAGCAGATTTTGACGGTGTGACGCAGTTGTTCAGGATTGCATGGCTTGAGGAGGTAATCTCGAGCCCCGCCTTTCAATGCCTGAATTGCGGTTTCTACTGTGGCATTTCCAGTGGCGAGGATGATATCCGGGGCTGGATCGAAAGAGCGTGTGCGGCGGATCAATTCAAGACCGCAAATTTCGGGCATGACCATGTCGGTCAGGATGATATCGACTTTTGTCCGTGACAGATAGTCGAGAGCTTCTTTACCGGAGCCAACAGACTCGATACTGTAAAGGTCGCCCTCCGAGAGGATCTCGGTGAAGAGGCGACGGAAAAAAACTTCATCATCTACAATCAGAATCTTTGGCTTTGGCATACTTTCGTCCTTCTTCGATTAGCTTTTCAAGCTAGCAAACTCCTTGAAATGAGTCAATTATTATCCCTGTCGGGGTTTCCCCCTTACCCGATCATCCTCTTTTGCAGTCGTGTCGTGCCAGCGATCATTGACAATCCTGAATTGCAGCATCCCCTGTGTGTCAGTTTTGAAGACATCAACCCGCTGCCTGTCGCAGGCATCAAGTGTCTGCTCATGGGTGAACCCATAAGGGTTGCCGCGTCCGGCCGAGACAAAAACCGCTGTAGGCTTTAACCACTCCAGATAGCATAATGTTTCTGCGTGACGGCTGCCGTGGTGCGACATTTTCAAAAGATTGACTTGGCCAAGCAGCACCGCTTCAACAAGTTATGAAAAGCCTGCGCCGAAGAGGTCTGCAGTCAGTAAGGCTCCTTGACCATGGCTGCCTGCGAAAACGGCAATAGAGCGTTCGTTTTTGTCACGTGACCTCTTTGCCGGGGCAAAGAGGCTGAACTCACTCTGCCCGTCATTTATCAGATGAGTCCATCATTTGCGGATACGTTCTATCTTTACCTTTTTTTCGTGAAGCGCCTGTTGCAATTCCGGCTCAAGGTCTTCGACCTTTTCGGCCAGGTAAAATTTTGCGACCGGGAAACGTCGGATGATGTAGGTCAGCCCCGATGTGTGGTCAGGATGATTATGCGTAAGAATGACCCCAGCCAATTGCCTGACGCCCATTCGGCCAAGGGCAGGGCCGACCAGCTGCTCTCCGGCGTCGATTGACGACCCAGGCAGACCGCCACCGTCCACCAGGTAGTGAGAACCTGCCAGCGAGACGAGGGTCGCGTCACCCTGGCCGACACTGATCGCAGTGACCTGCAACCCGGCAATCTGCGGTTGTGTTGTCCAGGCCGCTGTCACGGTTGCTAGGAGAAGAGTGCTGGGTGTCAGCCAGTGTACTCTTTGTCTTCCGAAGGGTAGACAGATCATCAGTAGGCCGACCAGCATAATCAGGGTGGAGAGCGTTAGATAGATGGGTATTGCCGATAAACTGGGTCATTGGCTGATGGTGGTGATGATCTTTATCGCCAGCGTCACCAGACTGAGCAGTCCCAATGGTACAGCTCTTCAGGCAATTAACGGAATGGGGAAGAGGTTGGTCAATAACCCGGCAGGGCTGAACTGATGGAAATGCCACAAGCTTGAGGGGGCGGTCGCAAGGGTAGCAGCGATTGTTGTCATGTTGTCGGCTAGATAAAAGTTGTTTACTAGAGAGGAGTTAGCGCTTTTCGACGCTGATTCCTCCCCGCCAGCCAAGCAGGAGCGATTGCAGGTACCCTGCAGCGTCGTTCGGCACGACCTCTTTGTTATGCATTGCAAGGCTGTGACGCCAGTTCTCCAGATAAGAGTTCTTTGCTGCGGGATGAACAGAACCGTCAGATCCTCAGCACGATTAAGAAAGGAGGTGACGTAGATACCGCGCGCTGCGAGATATAGAGGATAGTTGAACTCTCCCGGGTTGCCGAA
>JAOUDB010000137.1 GCA_029859485.1 Desulfuromonadales bacterium
TTTGCGTTGTTTGCCTTGGTTGGGGGGTGCGGCAGTACGATCCTGCTCTTGTCTCTTCTGATGTTTACAGATCCCTGCAGTTGAACGTTGAGTCATACCGGGATTTAAGGTCGCTTCAGCAGTCTGAACAAATTCCAGAAGCGATTGATATCATCTACGGCGCTTGATCTTGCTTTTCATTGTCTTGACAATCTCCAATATCGTTACTCTCTTCCTTCCCGACGTTAATATTGTCAGGGAGGTTTTTTTATGACAGAGCAGAATTCCACAGAGCAGGGCACAATTTCAATTCATACGGATAATATCTTTCCGATCAGGAACAAATGTCACGTTTTCTTGATCGGAGCAACCAGTTGCTTGCAAGGGTGAATGTTTAGGGGTTTATTGTTAACTTTGAGATGTGATTACTAAAAGAACAGGAGCCCTTAAGAGCTCCTGTTCTTTTTAGTAAAAGATAAATCCTGTGGTTGTCATTTCACTCTTGTGAAAATTCTTTTCTGTATTTCTCCCACTTCCGGTCAATCATGGCCTGCAAAGCGATAACATGCTCTTCATCATAAGCATTGTAGCGGGTCTGGAGATTTATATAGTCACCGACCGGTCGCAACGACTTCTTTTTCAATTGCTTTGATGACTGTCCTGTTAGCTGTTTCTTGCCGTTTTCTATTTCATAAAGATCAAATAGACCAGATTCTACAGCCATGCGGCCGATTGCCACGGTTTTATGTTCTTCAATGCCCCATCCAGGAGGGCAAGGCGTCTGGATGTGGATGTATTTCAGTCCCCTAATCTCTTTAGCCTTGAGTAGTTTGTCGTGGAAATCAAGTGGATAGCTGGCGGAACATGTTGCAATGTAGGCAGGATTGTGAGCGGCGACGATCTCCGGTACATTCTTGCTGTTTTCCTTTTTTCCAGAGTATGGGGTTGTCGTCGTCAACCCTCGTCGGGGGGTTGTCCCGGACCTCTGGACCCCAGTGTTCATGTAGGCTTCATTGTCGTAGCAGATGTAGATGATATCTTCATTGCGCTCAAGAGCCCCTGATAAAGCCTGGATACCGATGTCCGCAGTGCCGCCATCACCTGCCCAGGCAACCACCTGGGTCTTCTTGCCACGTCTCTTCATGGCGGCACGAACACCGGTGGCAATGGCTGCGGTCGAGGCGAAAGTGCAGTTAAGAACAGGCATCTGGGTAGCAGAAATCGGATAAAGTCCCTGCAGTACCGTCAAACAGCTGGGGGGGACGACGAAAATACAGTCGCGACCGAGTGCCTTCATGCCGATGCGGTAAAGGATGCTTAGACCGCATCCAGTGCAAGCCCGGTTTCCAGGGTGTACAAACTCTTCTTCGGTCAGGTTGATGACGTTTGTTTTTGCTATTGAGCTCATAACTGTAGTCCAATCCATTGCGGAGTATCTATGTGTTCAGGCTTTAATGTTTCTTCATTCAGGCAAGTATCTTTCACCGACTGATAAAGGTTTTCTGTGCGGATTTCACGGCCGCCCAGACCGGTGATGAAATTATGTAGCGTCGGTCTTGCCGGGTAGGGGTAGAGGGCCGATTTGAGGTCTGCATAAAGCGCTCCCTGGTTGCCGTAACTTAAACCTTTTTCAAAGACCAGAACGCTTTTGGCCGGTTGTAGAATCTTGGCGATATGGCTGGTGGGGAAAGGACGGTACATTTGTAAAGCCAGAACACCAACCTTGTAACCTTCCGCCCTAAGCTGATCGACGACATCATGGAACTGGTTTGCCAGAGACCCCATAGCGACCAATATGAATTCGGCGTCATCGCAACAATATGGATCACAGATTGGATTGCCGCCGCGGCCAAAGCTCTTATGATAATCAGCATCGATTTCTTCCCAGACATCCATGGCGAGGCGCATTTCATCATGCAGGTTTTTACGGACCTCCATGTAGCCGGGCCGCTTAACACCATTAATGTCAACGCGCGCATCAGGCAAGGTGACAGTGTTCAGGCTCTCGGGACGCTCAGGATTCAGGGTGTGCTTGTATTCATAGTCGGGTAAAAAAGCTTTGACATCCTCAGCATTTGGCAGTTCGAAAGGCATGTAGGTGTGTGAGAGGTAATAACCGTCATAATTGACCATTACCGGGATATGGACCAGCTCAGCTAACCGGAAGGCCTTGATAGTCATGTCGACAATTTCCTGATGGTCCTTGGCAAAGACCTGGATCCAGCCTGCATCACGTTGGCTGATTGCATCCTGATGATCGTTCCAGACTGACCAGGGAGCACCAACGCCACGGTTGACAACGCACATGACCATCGGCAGCCGGGCGCCTGCTGCCCAATGTAACTGTTCACTCATATAAAGCAGCCCGTTCGAAGAGGTCGCAGTAAAAGATCGTGCTCCGGCACTCGCTGCTCCGATACAGACACCCAGAGCACTGTGTTCGCTCTCAACGGCAATATATTCAGCATCCATTTCACCAAGCGTGATCATTTCAGAAAGTTTCTCAGTGACCGGCGTTTGTGGCGTGATCGGGTAGGCCGCTATGACTTCAGCAGATGCGAGCTTGACAGCCAGGGCTGCGGCAACATTGCCCGATTCAATAAAGCTGTTATTCATCCTTGTCTCCTCCAGTGAATTCTTCCTCAGAGACCATACTAATAGCGCCCGTAGGACATTCTTCTGCACAGATTGAGCAGCCCTTGCAGTACTCGAGATCTATCTGAGGTTCAAGATCTTTGCTGACAGTGCTGTCAGGACAGTAGAGCCAACAAAGATGGCATGTATGCCTGCCGGTTTTGGCCGGAGTGCATTTGCTGTAGTCGATGATCGGCCGCTCAACTCTCCATGAGCCTGTGCGGCCGGCGTCGCCGGGACCGGATGTGCTTGCTGATGTCAATATCTTAAAGCGTGGATCAGGCATCTGCTCCTCCTGTTTTCGTTCCTTGCATCTGCGTTGATTCGAAGGACAAATGGGCAGCTTTGGCATTTTCTTCAGGTCTGCGATTGTAGAACTCTTTGGTGATGCAATTCGTCAGCAGGTCAATGTTTACCAGCCCGGAGGCCTTGGAAAGAACACCTATGATGCCACTGTTAACAACACCTTTGCGGAGTCCAGCCTCTGTCCCCAACTTCGTGACATTAGCAACGGCTACACGATAATTAGGGTATTTATGTTTTTCTACTGGGTGGGGACTGTTGATAACAAGAAGACCTCCTGGCTTTAGACCGGCAGTTACATCGACTTCGTTGAGAATCAGATGATCAAGGACCACGACGATGTCTGGTGATACGATCGGCGACAGATCGTAGATTTTCCCTTTGGCAATTTTTAACGATGTGCAGACTGGAGCGCCACGCCTTTCTGTACCGAAGGTCGGCGCCATTGCGACACCAGCGTAGCCACTCTTGAAGGCAGCTTCAGCAACGACCTTGGCTGCTGTGATTGCACCTTGACCACCGCGACCGTGCCATCGAATCTGTATCATCTGTGGAGATTCTTTCTGCATTGTTTACATCCTGATAATAGATTGTTGAAAATGTAGATTTACCGTGACGTTCTGACGCCCATAAATTCCATTCATTGTCTCCGACGAACACTCCCTCGTCAGATGGGCCGTTTTGAAGGGCCATGGTAGAAATCGTAGCCTTTCAATTTGCTCAGATAGCCACTAAAGTTTGTTAGCTCACCGGTTCCTCTAATGATTCCCCAGAGAAGACAGACCCCGTGATGTTGAGCTTATCACAGGCGATCTCACGTAGCTTGTACTTCTGGATTTTGCCGCTCGCAGTCATCGGGTAGGAATCTACAAAAATAACATACTTTGGCTTTTTGTAGGGTGCAATACGGCTGCGAGTGAAATCTATAACATCCTCTTCGGTAATATCCGCGCCTTCTTTGCGAATGATGAAGGCACCGACCACCTCGCCGTATTTTTTGTCCGGAAGACCGACCACCTGCACGTCGAGAACGCCGTTCATAGTGTAGAGGAATTCCTCTATCTCGCGAGGGTAGATGTTCTCTCCGCCGCGAATGATCATGTCCTTGATTCGGCCGGTGATCTTATAGTAGCCGTCTCCATCGATTTCGGCCTGGTCTCCTGAATGCAGCCATCCGTCGGCATCGACCGCAGCGGCTGTCTGCTCAGGCATGTTGTAGTAGCCCTTCATGACGTTGTAGCCGCGGCAGCAGAGTTCGCCACGTTCGCCTGAGGCGACGTCCTTGCTGGTGTCCGGATCAACGATCTTGACCTCGATCTCCGGAAGAGCGGCACCGACGGTGCCGGTGCGCTGGGCGACCGAATCGTCGGTGCGAGTCTGGGTGATGACCGGCGAGGCCTCGGTCAGACCGTAAGCGATGGTGATTTCTGTACAGTGCATCTTTTCCATCACCTGCCGCATCGTCTCTTCCGGGCAGGGGGAGCCGGCCATGATGCCGGTGCGCAGTGAGCTGAGATCGAACATATCGAACATCGGGTGTGACAGCTCAGCTATGAACATGGTCGGCACACCATAGACCGCGGTGCACTTTTCTTTCTGCACTGCCGCCAGCACCAGTAGCGGATCAAATAGTTCCAGAGGCACCAATGTCGTACCGTGGGTCAGCGCCGCCATGATTCCGAGTACGCAGCCGAAACAGTGAAAGAGTGGCACCGGCAGACAGAGACGGTCCTTTTCTGTGAACTTCTGTCGCTCGCCAATGAAATAGCCGTTGTTAAGGATGTTGTAGTGGCTGAGCATGACTCCCTTGGGAAAACCGGTCGTTCCGGAAGTGTACTGCATGTTGATGACGTCATGCTGACAAAGAGCTTCTTTTATGCTATCGAGTTCGCTGTTGTCATATTGGTCGCCGAGCAGCATTAACTCGCGTGTATTGTACATGCCGCGATGCTTTTCCTGGCCGATGAAAATGACGTTGCGCAGTTCAGGAAATTTTTCGCTTCTCAATTGACCGCGCTGGCTTCTGCTGAGTTCCGGGATCAGTTCGTTAATCGTCTGCAGGTAGTCATGATCGCGAAAGCTGTCAATCAGTGCCAGTGCCTTGAGATCGGCTTGCTTGATCAGATACTCAAGTTCGAAACTTCGATAATGGGTGTTGATGGTGACCAGCACCGCGCCGATCTTGGCGGTGGCAAACATGAAGGTCGTCCAGTCAGGTACGTTGGTCGCCCATATGCCGACATTATCGCCCTTGCTGATGCCGATCGCCAGCAGCCCCTTGGCCAGCTGGTTAACGCGTTCGTTGAACTGTTGGAAGGTAAAACGCAGGTTACGGTCGGGGTAGACAATGAATTCATGATCCGGCAGGCTCTTGACCTGTTCTTCCAGAAACGCACCAATGGTTTTATCTGTATAAGGCATTGCGATAACTCCGGTTAGCTTGGTGCGTAAACGACGGCCAGGATGCGCGCATTTTCGCTGCCCTTGGCGTGGACATCGTGGGGTACGACCGAGTCGTAGTAGATACTCTCGCCTGTTTCCAACTCATAAGTGTTTTTGCCGTAATAGATCTGGATGGCACCGGATAGGACGTAGATGAATTCTTCTCCTTCGTGAGCGGACAGTGGTGGCGCTTCTCCGTTGCGCGGTTTGACGTCGATTATGAACGGTTCCATGTGCCGGTCGCGTTTGCCGCTGCCCATGGAGTAGAAATCAAGGTTGCTGCTGGTCGCCATAGGATCCTTGCCGGAAAAACGGATCACAGTCGGCGACTCGGTGGATTTAAACACGACCGGCCCTTCGATCGGGTCATCATCCAACAGAGTGCCGAGGCGTACGCCCAGAGCACGGGAAATTTCCATGAGCGGGGTAAGGGAAGGGACCAGTGCCCCATTCTCTATTTGCCGAATCTGGTCGGCATGGCATTGACTCTGCTCGGCCAGCAGCTCAACTGTCATTTGCTTGGCCTCGCGCAGTTGACGCAGTTTTTCACCAATTTTGTAATCAACGGACATTATTCACTCCTTCTTTCGTCTATACACAAAATTCGTAATAAACTGCCTAAATTTTAAGGAACCGTCAAGTCGGAAGTTTTTTGAAACGGCAATGGTACAGCTATAGGTGCTCGACGTACGTATTCTTAGCCATTAAAAGGTGGGGCGTAGCTATAAAACGATTAATTCATCTTCGAGAGAAGTCAGTCTGTCTCCACCATGCTTGCTCACGACAAAGGTATTTTCAATCCCGACAACGCCGCTGCCAGGGAAAACAAACTTTGGCTCAACGGCTATCGTCTGGTTCAGCATCAGGGGGGCGTTGAAACCTTTTGCGAGCACCGGCATTTCGTCCAGTTCGAGGCCGACACCGTGACCTACGAATTTGGCCTGTTCGCCGGGTGCCCCCATAAAGCAAGTGCCAAAGCCGGCATGAGTCGCCATCTGTTCAGCGAGGTCGAATATTTCGGCGCAAAGTGCGCCGGGATGCATGGCCTCTGCTATGGTCGCCTGAATCGTGAGAGCCGTGTCAAAGGCTCGCTGCAAGTCGGGTGCAAGATTACCGATGACGAACATACGCGTCATGTCGAGAATGTACCCGTCGAAGACACCGGTATAGTCAATCAGGATCGCTTCGTCACGGTTGATGGTTTTCTTTGAAGCACCGTGTGGAGAGGCTTTTGACATGCCCGAACCGGTCACGGCACCATCAAAGAATCCCGGTGTACAGCCATGATCGCCAGAGACAGCCAGACCCTGAAAGAGTTCCTGGTTGTAGGCGCGCATGCGTACGTAGCCTTCTCCGCCAATTTTGCGCAGGCGCATTTCAAACTCTGCCGCCAAGTCTACTTCTCTCATGCCGGCTCGTAGAAAGTCGGGAATCTGGGCGAAGACGCTACAGAGTTTTTCTCCTCCCACGCGCATCACGGCAAGCTCCTGGGCCGATTTGACTGAGCGCAGGTCACGGTTGACGGCAGAGATATCAGCAAAGGTGCTGTCGGGCAGCAGTTTGGTGAAGTAGTTGTATTGCTGGACCGTCAGCACATCAAAGGTCATTCCGATTCGGACAGCATTACCAGGCAGGGAGGCTGCAAACTCTTTGCTGGAAGGAAAGGGGAGGACTCGGTCGATGAGCGCTTCTGCG
>JAOUDB010000613.1 GCA_029859485.1 Desulfuromonadales bacterium
TCTGCGCACAAAAATTAAGGCCACCGACGTTCGGTGGCCTTTTCTGTTTAATCTGTAAGGAATAGAGAAAAACTGTCCAAGAGTCTTGCTGCTTGCTGTTTTATCTCACCTTGTAGAGAGATTGGCTGCTCAGAGAGTCTGTCAACCTTTCGGGAGGCTAAAGTCTTTACCTGCAAATTGAATGTTTTCAGCACTATCACTGCGTGGCGGGGAAACAGCATGAACGCCACCACAATCTGTGCATTGGCCCACAAATGTGGACAGGGTAAAGCCCGCGCCGCAACCCTGGCAGACAGCCATTAAACCGCCGTTAGGTATAGGCTGATTTCTTAACCCTCCTCCATGTGCCTGGTAGACAAATTCAACCAACTCTCTGCCTTCGGCAAATGGCCCTGTGTTGCCGCCTGTGTTTGAACAACAGCCCATTTTATAAACTCCTTATGTTTAAGATTTTTCTTTGTTAGAGAATTGTGGGTTTTTTGTGTCGATGACGAATCGTAGCTCAAATCAGTATTCGAGAATATGACTCAGGTCAACTGGCTTGTAATTGCGATGAGCAGAAGTGCAAAAGCCCACGTTCGTGGGCCTTTGGCTAATGATTCAACCTGCTCCGTTAGACGGCTTGCTGCTCGTACCCTTTTACTAACTTCAGATACTTTTCTTCAAGCCCAGGGCTTTGTTGCTCGGCGGTTGTATATGCCGACAACATTCCATCCCGAACCTCTTCTGGCAGGATGCGCTCGGCCAAAGGGTAGAGAATGTCATCTTCTTTCTCAATATGTCCTCGCAATAGTTTTGCGTAACCTTTAGCGTGCTCCACAATGATGGCTGTCTGGCCGGTTTCTCCAGCAAGAGCTTTTTGCGCCGCTTCTTCAATAGCGCGGACATGAGAACGACCCTCGGCATGTTCCATATGCATGGCTTCGATGGGTGACTGCTTCTCTGGCATGCCGTTCTTAATCAACGCCACGAAGAGAATATCCTCTTCCTTGGCATGATGAAATCGATCGGCATAGTTGCGGATGAAGTCAACCGCATCGAGATAAAATTGCCAGTTGCGAAACGTGCCCTCTTCGAGCCGTGCTGTGTTCTGCTCTACCAGAGTAACCATGCGCAGGATCAGCTTGTGCTCTTCAACCATGATTTGAGTGACATTTGCTTTCATCTCAATTTTTCCTTCTGTTCATGTAGTCGGTAATCTCTTGTTCGATCTGTGCCTCAACTTTGTCACCCAGAGAGTGAATTGAGACGACATCGTTCATCAGGCAAATCCCAACACCGCAGGTAACGCAGCCGATCTCGTGCTTCTCCAGGATCTCGCCGATAACGGGATGTTCTTCGATCACTTTATTAATGGCTTGTTCGCCAATGCCGTATGGAAGCTTCATCTTGTTAATCTCCTTTTTCCCTGATTGTTGATCTGACAATACCCTAGTTTGGTTCTCTTTAAACATGACCAAGGTCAAATCCTGATGATTTTTGTCGGGTATGTGTTAAAGGAGGGCAGAGAACAGCTGTGAACTGTTTTGTCTCGTTCCGTTGTTGCTGCTTGTTGATAAAATCTTGAATCGCGGTACTGTTTTAATGTTGATGGCGCCTCTCTCTTCTCAAAGAAGTGCGCTGTTGGAGTATTTCAAAAATTTTGAAGTCTGCTTCTGATAAGGAGATAAATATGTGTCGCGTATTGGTTTATGTTTTGATGCTTTGTCTTGTCCTTCCTCTGCCCGTTATGTCTGCCCCGAACCCGAATGAAAATGCACTGGAGAATGCGTCTGACAACGCACGTTTCAATCGTGAGGATGATCTGCAAAAGGGCAAGCGAGACAAGAGCCCAGGTCATGAAGATGATGAGCATGGACGGCTTGGAAAGATGCACGATGATGACGATGATCTTGGTAAAGGGGACAGAGACAGCAAGCAAGAGAGAGACAGCAAGCAAGAGAGAGATAGCAAGCAAGAGAGAGATAGCAAGCAAGAGAGAGATAGCAAGCAAGAGAGAGATGGCAAGCAAGAGAGAGAGGGTAAGAAAAGCAAGGGTGGTAAAAATAAGAAAAAATAATCAGCAGGCATCGATAACGGATTACTCTCGGTGCC
>JAOUDB010000614.1 GCA_029859485.1 Desulfuromonadales bacterium
CTTTTTTCTTCTGACCAGCTGCCTTGCCGGTAAGGACCAGACAGTTCGTGGCGTGTTGCATGGTGAAATCGTCTGGCAGGGCGATGTTCTGATTGCTGAAGACGTGGTCCTTGAAAGTGACGTCAAGCTGACAATCCTTCCTGGCACACGGGTACGTTTCCTGCCTGCTGAAGCCGATGGCGGCGGGTGGATTGAACACCCCCATTTCCCTGGCAACGAGCTGATCATAAAAGGGCAGGTGCATGCTGTGGGTACGGCTGAGAACCCAATCTCTTTCGAAGCTGTCGACTCTTCCGCGGCCGCAGGTTTCTGGGGCGCCATCAATCTGGTCGGCAGCCCTGAAGCTATCTTTGAATACTGTGTTTTCAGGCAGGCCGATAGCGCTGTGCATAGCTGGGACTCTCAGGTTTATATTGAGCAGTCACTTTTTGAAGACAACCTGGTCGGTATTCGTTTCAATGCCTCTGAAATTTTGATCGAGCACAATCTGTTGCGAAACAATCATACCGCTGTCCGCTTTCATTTTGGCTCGCCGGTTATTTGTGAGAACGAGTTTGTCGACAATGCTGTCAACCTTTTTGTGACCTCCCATCCCCGTGATTACCATATAGAGAACAACACCTTCGGAAGTCCTTTGGAGTACAATGTGGTGTTCGGCGAAGAAGTCCCTGAAGACGTGAGCTTGTTGCGTAACTACTGGATAAAAGAGCCCCCCTCAACGCTTGTCGATAGTTTCTACGATGGTCATCGTAGCCCTTACCTCGGTAAGGTGGTTTTTGAGCCTCAAAGGACAACTCCTTCCAACCAGGCGGGTCTGTCATGGATCCCGTAATCGAACACCTTTGGCTGCCTCGTAACGAACAACCTGACCTTAATGCGCTCAACGATTTTGCACTAGAATTCAAGCTCTCACAGCTGATTGCCCGTATCCTTGCCAGTCGTGAGCCTTCTCTGGATGTTGCTCGTGACTTCCTCAACACCCGTCTCGCTGATTTGCCCGATCCTTTTCTTCTCCCGGATATGGCTGCTGCGGTCGACCGCCTTCAGTTGGCTCTGGCCCAGGGTGAGAAAATAGCCATTCACGGTGATTACGATGTTGATGGTATTACCGGAACCGTTCTGCTGCTGGATGGTCTGGGTTCAATGGGTTGTGAGCAAATTGAATATCACATCCCCTTGCGGCTGCGTGATGGTTATGGCCTTTCTGCAGAAGCCATGCAGAAAGCAGCGGACGACGGTGTTACCGTCGTCGTCTCGGTTGATTGCGGCGTTACCGCCCATGCCGAGGCATCCCTGGCCAAAGAGTGCGGCATCGACCTGATTATTACTGATCACCACCAACCTCCCGATAAACTACCAGAAGCTTTCTCTATTATTAATCCTCAACGTAGCGACTCCAGCTTTCCCTTCCCAAATTTAGCCGGGGTTGGCGTCGCATTTTTCCTTCTCGTCGCACTGCGTAAAAAATTACGTGACTCCGGCTGGTTCAAACAACGCTCTGAGCCTGATCTGCGAAATTCCCTCGACCTGGTGGCGCTGGGAACCATTGCTGACCTGGTTCCGCTTAAGGGGATCAACCGGACGTTAACCAGACATGGCCTGGTTTTGCTGGAAAAAGGAGAGCGCATCGGTGTCAGGGCTCTCAAACAGGTGGCTGGCGTCAAAGAGGTTAGCTGTGGTGTGGTCGGTTTTCAGATGGCCCCTCGCCTGAATGCTGCAGGGCGTATGGAAGACGCCGGGCTTGGCGTGGAACTGCTTCTTGAAAAGGATATGGTGCGCGGCCTGCATACGGCGCGGTATCTCGATCAATGTAATCGAGAACGCAGGATTATAGAAAAAGAAACATTGCAAGAGGCTGAAAGAGCCGTTGCAAAACTTGGCGCTGCTCATACGCACTCTATCGTGCTCGGTGGCGAGGGCTGGCATTCCGGGGTTATTGGCATCGTTGCCAGCCGGCTGGTCGATCGTT
The DNA here is from genome assembly GCA_029859485.1 of Desulfuromonadales bacterium. Classification (GTDB taxonomy): domain Bacteria; phylum Desulfobacterota; class Desulfuromonadia; order Desulfuromonadales; family BM103; genus M0040. The sequence continues at coordinate 1,970 of JAOUDB010000614.1, forward strand.
ACTCACGGCCAACGGTTCTGATTGCATTGGAGGACACAACAGGTAAAGGCTCCTGTCGTTCGATCCGTGGGTTCAACCTCTACAATGGCTTGCAGAGTTGCGCGGACTACCTGCTTGCTTT
>JAOUDB010000138.1 GCA_029859485.1 Desulfuromonadales bacterium
TTGAAATGAAGGACGCTGGCTTCAGCGAGGTGCCGAATCCTTCGGAGCTGTTCCTGGCGGAACGCCCGGAAGATGCGGCCGGAAGTATCGTTGTTTCTGCCATTGAAGGTACAAGGCCGATCCTAGTGGAGTTGCAGGCGCTGGTCTCTGGTACCGCCCAAGGTAATCCACGGCGTACGACGATGGGGATAGATTCCAACCGGGTGTCGCTGTTGGTGGCGGTGCTGGAAAAGAAGGTTGGCTACTCTCTGTTGGCTCAGGATATTTTTGTTAATGTTGCCGGAGGTGTGCGACTTGCCGAGCCGGCTGTCGATCTCGGTGTGGTTGCTGCCTTGGCTTCGAGCCATCTGAATCGACCGATTGATGAGCGCACCGTGTTGTTTGGCGAAGTTGGCTTGACCGGGGAGGTGCGTGCCGTCTCCCGTCCGGAGATGCGGGTGAATGAAGCGGCCCGGCTCGGTTTCAACTGTTGTCTGCTACCGGCAGGCAACCTGAAAAACCTTGAGAAGCCGAAAGGAATCAAGTTGATCGGGGTACGCAGTGCCTCTGAGGCAATGGAATATTTGTTTAACTAGCGTAGCGCCTAGCGCCACAAAAGCGAGGAACGAGCGATGAGTGAGTTGACTCATTTCGATAGCGAAGGCAAGGCCATCATGGTGGACGTGGGTGAAAAAGAGAACACCCGCAGGGTCGCTGTTGCCCGTGGTGAAGTAAGGATGCAGCCAGAAACCCTGGCGCGTATTCTTGAGAACAAGGTAGAGAAAGGTGACGTCTTCGCTGTGGCTCGCCTGGCGGGTATTATGGCGGCCAAGAAAACCTCTGCGTTGATTCCTCTTTGTCATCCTCTGCTGATTAACAGTGTGACTGTTGAGTTTACTCCAGATCGGGACAATGCAAGTATCGGCATCGAAGCAACGGTCAAGGTTAATGGTCAGACAGGTGTAGAGATGGAAGCCTTGACGGCTGTTTCGGTCGCAGCCCTGACGATTTATGATATGTGCAAGGCCGTTGATAAATCTATGACAATTGATCATGTGCGTTTGGCGGAAAAAAAAGGTGGTCGCAGCGGTTACTTTGTTAACCCCGGGGAGTCGGCCAAGTGAATCCGACACGGACCTTTATAATTCGCCGGACCTTTGTTTACCCGATGGCCTTGGTGATTGTTTTAACAGCCGTTTTGCTGGTCGTCTGCCTCGTTCAGGGTCAGGCGATTGCCAAGGTGATTATTCTGGCTGGCCTGATCATGCCCCTGGTGGTGATTTTTGTAGAAACTGCGTTCCGTCGTGTGGTCGTTGATCAAGAGGGTGTGACCGCCTTTCGGCCTTTTCGGCAGCGACGGGTGTTGTTTTCCGACGTGACTGAACTGGATACGGTTCGGGTTCGCAGTCGGGTGTTCATGACGCTGATGGCAGGCCCTGACGTTTTTTTGATTATTTCCAACTCCTATCAGGACTTTCCCGCTTTGGTAGAGGGTTTGATTGCTGCTGTTCCCGAAGGCTGCGTGACCGAAGAAACACAACAGTTGGCGAAGCAACCGCCTCTCAGGCATGCTGATGTTTTTACGGTTTGGTTTGCCGTTGTTGCTCTAGTCTATGTTCTGATTGCTCAGTTCAGATGATGGTCAGGCATTTAAGTTGACTTGTTGATCAAATTCATTTAATTTGTGCCCGTTCAGTCAAGGAGTTTTTTATGAATAAAAAGAAGTTGGAGGAGTTCCAAGAGCTCCTTCAGGAACAGATGGATCAGTTGTTACTCGATGCCGGCAAGACGGTTTCAGAGATGACTGACGAAAAGACCAACTTCCCCGATCCTACTGATCGTGCGTCGTTGGAGTCTGATCGCAATTTCGAGTTGCGTATCCGTGACCGCGAGCGCCGCTTGATAGGCAAAATCCGCGAGGCGCTCGATCGCATTGAGGCCGGAGACTTTGGCGAATGTGAGGATTGCGGCGACCCGATCGGTGAAGCGCGCCTGAAGGCACGACCGGTCACTACCTTGTGCATCGAGTGCAAGACTGAGCAGGAGCGCCAGGAAAAAATCGGCTGATCCAACCAGTCTTCACCGGCAGACAGGAGGCGGTCATGCCGGTCGATCAATCTGGACCACTCAACGACACAGAGGCCTCGCAACAGCACCCCTCTGTTATAGATTTTTCTTCAATACTCCCTCGCTTATCTCTTAGGGCCGGGCTGACATTTTTTATGTCTGTCGGCCTTTTTCTTTTTTTGCTTAGTCGTTTTAGCCTCCCGCTGGTTCATGTCCTGGTAGAAATCTCCAGTATTATATTGTTGGTAGCAGTCTTTCTGATCGGGTGGAATACCCGGCAACTAGTGCGCAGGCAGTTCTTTCTGATCTTAGGGGTCGGTTTGTTTGTTACAGCGTTGGTTGATCTCCTGCTGCTGTTAGCCTCACAAAGCGTGCCGATTGTCTCTGCACTCAGCCCTGATATGGCCACTCAATTGTGGCTGATCGCCAGAACTCTGGGTGCTTTTGCTTTCCTCTGTGCGATCTTCAGCCTGGGGCATAGAGATTATTTTACCGACAAGGAATGGCTTTTTGGCTTCCTGCTAAGCGGCATTGGTTGCCTGGCACTGGTGTGGCCGATTGAAATCTTCCCGAGCTGTATTGTAGAAGGGCAAGGCTTCTCTCGTTTCAAGGTGAATTTTGAATATGCAATAATCGGCTTATTCTGTCTGTCGGCTTTTTTGCTTGTGTTTCGTAGCCGATACCTGACTCAACATCTCACGGTTTTGTTCTCCCTCGCGATCTTCATGAGTACCCTGTCGGAGTTGATAGTCATTCTTGATGCGGGTGCTTATGGCCTCTTACATTTACTCGGGCACTATTGCAAACTGGGTAGTGCTGTACTTGTTTATTACGTCATGGTTGAAGGAACACTCCGCTCTCCTTTTGCGAGTCTTTTCAAAGATGTCGAGCAGTCCTATGAAGAGTTGAATCAGGAACTGCAGCGACGTGTGATTGCTGAAAAGAAGCAGGAAGTCGCCCATCAGGAAGCGTCGTTGCTCTACCGCATGTCCAGGGCCATGCACAGTACACTCAATCTGGACGAATTGGCCCATATCACACTTTCAGCGGCAACGGGCGTCGAAGCCGGTGGTTTTGAAAGGGCAACGCTTTTTACGGTCAACAAGCGCACCGGCATGCTGCAAGGGATGCTGGGGGTTTCAGTCGATATGGCTTCTTTGGTCCTGCCGGCAGGAGAGGATCACCTAGCGTGGGATCAACTGCATCTGGACGAGGAGTCTCGTGAAGCGCAACGAAGAGATAAATTTAACCAAAAAGTGGTCAAACAACGTCTTCAACTTGAGGCTGAAGATAATGCTCTGGCCAAGGCTTTTCTTTCTGAAGAAGTCGTTCTGGTGGCCGATCCTGACGGAGAACAAGCGGGCGGTCGCCAGCTATCAGAATCTCTTGAGCTGGGTCCCTACGCCTGTGCCCCGTTAACCGGACGTGACCAAATCATCGGCGTCCTGCTTGTTGATAACCCTTTTAGCCTGCAGGAAATCCCGCCGACGCGGAAGCGTTTTCTGGAACTTTTTGCCAGCCAGGCGGGGTCGGCTCTGGGCAATGCCAGCCTGGTAAAGCGGCTGGAGATGGCTCACGCTAATTTGCAGGATATCCAGGAACAGCTGATCCATGGTGAAAAGATGGCCGTTCTTGGCGAAATGGCCGCACAAGTCGCTCATGAACTGCGAAACCCACTCGTCTCCATCGGCGGTTTTGCTCAGCGCCTCACCAAACAACAGCTGCAAGAGCCGAAAGCTAACGAATACGCAGCGATCATAGCGCGCGAGGTCAAGCGTATGGAGGAGATGCTCGGCAACATTCTCTCTTTTAGTAAGAAACAACTGGTTTGTTTTGAAGAGTGCAATCTAAAGAATGTTCTACAAGAGGTTTTTGATCTCGAATATGACCATTGCCATCGTCAAGGGATTAAGTTCGATTGTGCCCTGGCCCATAATCTACCCGTGATCCTTGGTGACTATCGTCAATTGCGGCAGGTCTTTCTGAACTTGACAATCAACGCCCGTCAGGTGATGAACGAGGGTGGTGTTCTAACTGTTAGTGCGAGGGCCGGTTCTTTACGTGGTGAAAAGGCTGTGGTGGTTGAAGTCAGGGATACCGGGGGAGGAATCAAGCCTGAAGTGATGCGAAACATCTTCAATCCGTTTTTTTCGACATTTGCCAAAGGAACCGGGCTGGGGCTTTCAATCTCTCACCGGATTATTGAGCATCATCACGGTCAGATTGAGGTCGTCAACAGTGAAAAAGGTGTGCGCTTTATTGTTTCATTGCCGGTGGTGCCGTCGGCCGGGACTTCGCCTGGTTCTGCCGAGAAAGAAAAAGCGGGCTGAACTTGGATATTTTGCAATCGTCAATTAAGCCATCCCGAAGCCCCAAACCAGGGCCACCACCACAAACACCGCAGGCAGCAGATTTCCCACAGGCAAACGCTTGATACCCATCAGGTCGATAGCGATGGCGACAATCAGTAAACCACCGACAGCATTCATTTCGGTAATAACCGGTTCGGTCAGAAGGGTTTCAGCAAGCTCTGCGACCAGGGTAATACCTCCCTGATAAAGCAAGAGTGGGATTACGGAAAAGATGACCCCGATGCCGAGAGTCGAAGTCAGGGCGATGGAGGCTACACCGTCGAGAGCGGCTTTCGCATACAGGATTGTCGGTGGGCCACCCAAACCGTCCTGCAGTGCACCCATGATTGCCATGGCTCCGACGCAATAAAGCAGGCTCGCGGTCACAAAGCCTTCTGCGACCTTGCCCATTCCTGAGAAACGTTTCTGCAGGCGCTCACCGAACTCTTCCAGCCGTTTTTCTATGCCTATCATCTCGCCGATCAGCCCACCAAAGATCAGCCCGCCGATAACGATCATGAGTTGCTTGCTTTGCAGGGCTAGTTGCAGGCCGATTAGCAGCACCGCCAGACCCAGCCCGATCATCAGGGTTTGACGCATCCTGGTTGAGAGGTAGCGACCGGCCAATCGGCCGATCAGGCAGCCGGCAATCACTGCGCCTATGTTGACAAACGTCCCCTGCAAAAGCATGTGGATTCCTTAAAACTCGGATGTTGAACAGGCGTCGAAACTTAACATGGATAATTGTCAATACTCAAGGTCGATCCTTTGGGCCGCTGAGTTTTGGAACGCTGGCTCAGGTTGACATAGGGTATAAAAGGAGCAGGCTGTATTAAACAAAAGCCAGCCCTTTCTTTGTGCGACAGACAGGGATACCTGGCTCGTGTGGCTTTGTGAAAAAAGCTACCGGCAGTCCGGTCCTGAGGTCAAATTGGCGGATGGCTGGGAAAAGTGAGAACCGGCAAGTCTTTTTAGGGGATGGAAGGTCGGCTGTTTTGAGTGGAAATGAAAAAGCCCCAACCGGGGGGCTGAGTCTTGATGCTGTGTGGATTAAATTATGCTGTTACTTTAAGGTGTTAGGCGTCCATCGTTTGAATGTTTGCTTTCAATTTCTTGTCACTCATGACAATGTGTTCTTTCAGCCAGTCGCGCAGAAAGTTAAGAACTTCAACGACATTGATTTCGTGATTCTTGGCACAGGCCCTTTTGAATCCGATAACTTTCGTGGTCATCGCAAGATGCTCCTGGCAATGTTCATCAAGGGCCGGATACTTTGTATCTCGCATGATTTCTTCTTCAGTTGTAAAATGAGATTGGATGTAATCCTCCAGTTTTTCAAGGATGTGCGGTACGACTATGTAGCCTTTTTTGGTTATCATCGCATCTGACAGCTCATTAATGATACCCACCAGGTTGCGGTGTTGAGTATCATTCTCAGCAATACCAATCTCGTAGCTTTTCTTCCAGAGAAATAGCGGCATAAAAGACCCTTTCGTTAATGTCCGAAAAGCGCCAAAAGACGCTTTGGCAAGAAAAATCGCCTCAGAGGTTACCAAGGCTACATTCCGTGAGCATTCAAATTGTCGAATAAAGTTACGGCTGGATCATTTATGGACCAGGTCCCAAAAGAAGAGAGCGCCCTCGGGAATGTCGCTCCCACTTAACGAATGGTCGGGATGACTGGGTTCGAACCAGCGCCTCTGCTCCCGAAGCGTTTGTAGTGAAGAGGGTCAGTGTTTAAGAACCCTCCCTGAAGGTGTCCAGCGAACTAGCCCGACCCCCACACGAACGTGCTGACATTTAAAAAACTGTTAAGCTTATAATCATAACCCTCTTGAATTTTCCGTATTTGACAACAAAAGGTTATGGGAGGCAGACAATGAGGCAGCGAAGCCCACTGATCATTCTCATTTTGATCATCATATTCTCAGGAGCACATAGTGCTATGGCTATCGAAGAAGCCCCATACGAAGTCGTTAAAGTCGAAGGCGATTTTGAGGTTCGCAATTATGCTCCCCATCTCCTAGCCGAGACTTTTGTTGAAGGAGACTTTGAAGACGCCGGGAGTAGCGCATTCAAGAGACTGTTTCGATACATTTCCGGGGACAATCGTTCGCAAACAAAAATCGCCATGACTGCGCCGGTTTCCCAGCAGTCAGGTGAGAAGATTGATATGACTGCTCCGGTTGGGCAGCAGAAGTCCGGAGATCAATGGGTGGTTAGCTTTATGATGCCCGCATCCTACGACATGGGAAACCTCCCTGTTCCTGACAATCCTCTGGTGACGCTGCGGCAAGTTCCTGCAAGACGTATGGCGACAATTCGCTACTCTGGATTCTGGAGCGAAAAGAACTATCAGAAGAACAAGCTAAAGTTGGATCTCTGGATTCAAAAAGAAGGCCTGATGGTTAGTGGAGAGCCAATCTGGGCACGATACAATGCACCTTTTGTCCCTTGGTTTATGCGTAGGAATGAAATTCTTGTTCCGGTCTCTAAATAAAATGTTTGCATATTTTATCATAAGAGGTGTTTGTCAAATTACAGGGTAAGAATTCACAGTTTCGGACCGGAGAGGCCCAGTAAAGAAAATCCACCCCGGGAAGGTCGCTCTC
>JAOUDB010000615.1 GCA_029859485.1 Desulfuromonadales bacterium
CGAGTGCTGAAAATCAGACCCGATCAGATGAGAAAAGTCGTGCCAGTATCAAACGGCCGCCGTTGTTCACTGTTCTGATGCACAACGATGATTACACGACCATGGAGTTCGTGGTCGAGGCTCTGATTGCTGTGTTTCACAAATCGCCAACCGAGGCGAACAGGATTATGTTGCATATCCATTTTAAGGGGGCGGGTATGTGCGGCGTTTACCCTTTCGAAGTTGCTGAAACCAAGGTGAGCAAGGTGCATGATATGGCCCGCAGGGAAGGCTTTCCTTTGCGTTGTTCTCTGGAGCAAGCTTAATTTCTGCTAGCAGCCAGTTCATGGTTAGTCCGAAAGGCTGCTAGAATGTAATAAAGGAAACGTTAACCGCAAACCAGGGTTGTCTTTGCCTGGGTGGAGTTACAGAAATAGATGTTTAATCAAGATGTTCAAATAACCTTTTCGCTTGCAGTTCGCGAGGCTCAGCGTCGTCGCCATGAGTTCTTGACGACTGAGCATGTTCTCTATGCCATGCTTTTTGACGAGCATGGCCAGGAAATCCTGCAGGCCTGTGGTGGCGATGTTGATCTCCTGCGCACGGACCTGGAGCTTTATTTCGAACAGCACCTTGAATCGCTGGAGCACCTTGACGAAGAGATGCCCGAGCAAACGATCGGGTTGCAGAATGTTTTGCAGCGGACAGTGACCCATATGCAGGCGTCCGGCGGCGACGAGATCGGTGTTGGTGATATCCTGGCGGCGCTCTTGGAGCAGGAAGATTGTTTGGCTGCACAGATTCTCAAGGCTGAAGGCTTGTCCCGACTCGATATCCTGAATTACGTCTCCCATGGCATCAGCAAGGTTCCACTGCAAGACGTCGAGCCTGAACAACGTGAGTCTGAAGAACAACCACGCAAATCACAAGAGGGCAAACCGGCCAAAAAGGTTGACCCACTGGAAGCTTTTACGGTCAACCTGCTTGAACGGGCCGCCAAGGGCAAGATAGACCCCCTGGTTGGCAGGGCTGCGGAGTTGGAGCGTACGATACAGATCCTTTGCCGTCGTCGCAAGAACAACCCGGTTCTGGTCGGTGAACCCGGAGTTGGAAAGACCGCCATAGCCGAGGGTTTGGCGCTGCGGATTCTTGAGCAGGATGTCCCGGAACTCTTGCACGATGCTGAGCTCTTTGCACTGGATATGGGTGCCCTGCTGGCGGGAACCAAGTACCGCGGAGATTTTGAAGAACGACTCAAAGCCGTGGTGAAAGCCTTGACAAAAAGGCCGCGGGCAATTCTGGTGGTTGATGAGATTCACACGATCGTCGGTGCCGGTGCGACCAGCGGGGGTTCGCTGGATGCAGCCAATATCCTCAAGCCGGGACTGGGTTCAGGCGAACTCCGCTGCATCGGGTCCACCACTTATGAAGAATACAAGAACCTCTTTGAGAAAGATCGGGCTTTGTCGCGGCGTTTCCAGAAGATCGACGTGCTGGAGCCGACTGTCGAAGAAACCGTTGAGATTCTGCAAGGCCTCAAAAATGCCTACGAAGAGCACCACGGAGTAAAATATACGACGGCGGCCCTTGAAGCCGCAGCCAATCTTTCTGCAAGACACGTTAACTTCCGGCGCCTGCCGGATAAGGCGATCGATGTGATTGACGAGGCCGGGGCCCGGTTGCGGATCTATCCCCGCAAGCGGGCGACGATCGGCGTTCCCGATATCGAGGCCGTGATCGCCGGAATGGCTCGTATCCCGGCACGCAAGCTGGCCCAGACGGATCGACGCAAACTGAAGGATCTCGACAGCTCTGTCAAACGCCAGGTGTTTGGCCAGGATGCGGCCATTACCCAGATCTGCCAGGCGATTCGTCGTGCCCGTGCCGGTCTCGGCCAACCCGAGAAACCGACCGGCTCATTTCTCTTTACCGGGCCGACCGGTGTCGGCAAAACCGAAGTGGCCAGGCAACTCGCGGCGCAAATGGGCATAGAGTTTCTGCGCTTCGATATGAGCGAGTACATGGAGAAGCATGCCGTGTCTCGTCTGATCGGTTCACCTCCGGGTTATGTCGGCTTTGAACAGGGCGGTTTGCTGACCGATGCC
>JAOUDB010000616.1 GCA_029859485.1 Desulfuromonadales bacterium
GGGCAATGGGCACGTACCTGACCGAAAAACTCGAGCAATTAAAAGGCAAGTATTCTTTTATCAAGGAGATCCGTGGCCTCGGCCTGATCATCGGCGTAGAGCTCGCCATACAAGGCGGCCCCTTGGTCATAAAGGCCATGGAGCGCGGCCTGTTGATGAATTGCACCGTCGGCAACGTCTTGCGATTCGTACCGCCACTAATCGTCAACCGGGCAGAGATTGACGAGGCCATGACGATACTTGACGAAGTGCTGGCAACGGCCTGCTGAACAACAAATATAATCATTAAGGAGTCACGACTGTGAATAAAGACTTTCTCTGTCTCAGTGACTGGAGCCTTGAAGAACTGGAAAAGATCTTCACGCTGACCAGTGAACTCAAATCCAAGCAAAAAGCGGGCATGCCTCACCAACTTCTGGCCGGCAAAACCCTTGGTATGCTCTTCGAAAAAAGTTCGACAAGAACCCGGGTTTCCTTCGAGGCAGGCATCTTCCACCTCGGTGGACACGCGCTGTTTCTGGCTTCAGGCAACACCCAGATGGGCCGCGGCGAGCCGATCAAGGACACCGCCCGTTGCATGGCCCGCTATGTCGATGGCGTCATGATCAGGACTTACTCGCAACAGGCCGTCGAGGAGTTTGCCAAGTATAGTTCTGTTCCGGTTATCAACGGCCTGACCGACAGCTATCATCCTTGTCAAATTATGGCAGACCTCTTTACTGTCAGCGAGCACAGAGATAACTATCGTGATCTGACCTACTGCTGGATCGGTGACGGCAACAATATGGCGAACAGCTGGATCAACGCCGCTGCGGTGTTCGGCTTTGAGCTGCGCGTTGCCACTCCGGCCGGCTATGAGCCCGACGCCGAAGTCTGCAAGCGAGCAGCCGATGCCGGGGCAAGGATTTTCTACACGAAGGACCCACGCGAAGCCGCACAAGGCGCGCAGGTCCTCAACACCGACGTCTGGGCCAGCATGGGACAGGAAGAAGAACAGTTGGAGCGTGCCAAAGCCTTTACCGGCTACCAGATCAACATGGACCTGGTTAACCTGGCGGATCCCGACTGTGTCGTTATGCACTGCCTGCCTGCACACCGTGACGAAGAGATTACCGATGAGGTCATGGAAAGCCGCCACGCAATCATCTACGACGAAGCCGAGAATCGGTTGCATGTGCAAAAAGCCATTATGGCAACCTTGATGGGTTAAAATCTGGCGACGGCTGGCAAATAGCATGACAAGAGATAAATTTCCCGCATAGAGACATAATGAATATTATCTGTCCACATTGTAATTTTTCCAAAACCGTTGATCCTGCTCAAGTTCCGGACCGCTCCGTTAAGGTGAACTGCCCCAAGTGCAAAGAGCGTTTCACTTTTGACAAGAAGCTCCAAAAGGGAGAGGCTTCAGCCAATACAGTTGCTCCGCAAAAGGATTCTCTGTCATCTCAAGCAGGAGACTACCGGGGGCGCAGGATTATCTGTAACGCCTGCGGCACGGTACAACCGCCTACGGCTCGATGCGTACAGTGCGGTGCAACCATCATCGCCACAGCGAGCCCGCTAAACGAGCAAAGCTATGCAGGCTTCTGGGTCCGGGTTCTGGCTTACCTGCTTGACTCGATTCTGTTGATCACGGTGCAAACGACACTCAGCATACTGATCAATCTGACCATCGGCATGCTGGGGATTGCCACCGAGGGAGACCCCGCCATCAACACCATCATCTGGCTTTTCGGAGCTGTACTCAGTATCAGCTATGCGGTCTTCTTCACCGGATACTGCGGCCAAACCCCTGGCAAGATGGTGCTGCGCATCAAGGTTATCCGCACCGACGGCAGCCCGATCAACTACGGTCGCGCTGCACTTCGCGAAGTCCTTGGAAAGTTTATTTCCAGCATCCTGCTCGGCATCGGCTATCTCATGGTCGCCTTTGACAACCGCAAGCAGGGCTTGCATGACAAGATCGCCGATACTTACGTTATAAAGCTTTAGGATTAAGGTGAAGGGATCAGGGAGAAAGGAAGAAGATCAAAGCCTAGCCCTTTACCCTGAGTCCTGAACCAATCACAAATAAAAAGG
>JAOUDB010000617.1 GCA_029859485.1 Desulfuromonadales bacterium
TTCAAGGGCTTGATCGAGATCAGTCATGATTGGGGCCTTTTGGTGGAGAGATAAAGATTTTAATCGGGATTATCGAGGGCTCAAGATACTGGCATTTGTTGATTCATGTCCAGTTGAAAACTTGTCATCTTGTTGAGATTTGTGTGTGTGAATGAATTTAACGGCCTAAATATAACTACGGCACTCCTGATTTTCGCTCAATTGTGGTGTATGATTTAAAAAGTCTAAATCTATTCGGGAGTATTCACGAATGACATTGGTCGCAATCCCCAACGAAACAAAACCGACGGACAGACGAACCGCTATGTCACCAGCCAACATCGCCAAACTGGTGCTATCGGGGGTTGATGCCCTGGTAGAGGAAGGCCTTGGTGTAGGCAGTGGCTTCAGCGACGATCAATACCGACAAGCCGGGGCGGAGGTGACCAAGAACCACGAGGAAATCTTCTCCCGAGGCGATGTCGTCCTGCGCCTACACAAGCCGACGATAGAGGAGGCAAAGCTTCTCAAAAGTGGTTCGGTTCACGTCAGCTATCTCGATCCCTTCAACGAACAGGAATTGATCGAAACCCTGAAAGATCGTCTGGTCAGCACAATCAGTATGGAGATGGTCCCCCGCACCACACGAGCCCAAAAGATGGATGCCTTGAGTTCCCAAGCCAGCCTTGCCGGATACGTTATGGTACTCATGGCGGCGAATCGCTTGAACCGTATTCTGCCGATGATGATGACCCCTTCCGGTACCATAAAGCCCGCCAAAGTTTTCGTGATCGGCGCAGGAGTGGCGGGATTGCAGTCAATCGCTACGGCAAAACGGCTGGGCGCCAGGGTTACGGCATTTGACACCCGGGCGGTTGTCGCGGAACAGGTCGAATCCCTGGGCGCGACTTTCCTCAATATCGATCTTGGTGAAACCGGTCAGACTGAAGATGGCTATGCGAGGCAGTTGACTGCGGAGCAGTTGAGCATACAGCAGCAAGCCCAGAGTGATGAGATCGCCAAATCGGACATCGTTATTACAACGGCTCAGGTGTTTGGCAGAAAACCTCCGCGTTTGGTGACTCTGGAGACCGTAAAGCGCATGCAACCGGGCAGCATTATTGTTGACATGGCGGCAGCAAGCGGCGGCAACGTCGAGGGTTCAATCGCAGGCAAAGAGGTAGAGATCGACGGAGTTGTCATAATCGGCAGCGGCAACTGGTCGGGACAGGTGTGTCGGGACGCCAGCAATATGTACTCAAACAACCTGACAAACCTCTTCACTGAATACTGGAACCAAGATCAGAAACTGTTCGAGATCGACTTGCAAGACGATATCCTCTTCAGTTGCGTGATCACCCACGGCGGAGAGATCACCAACGAAACGATCCGCAAGCATTACAGCTAGCAGCCTGTCGGACTATCTGGGCTGAAGCGAGAGCTTTACAAACGCAGGGAGTTCCCTATGGACATGGTTTACCTGACATTCATCCTGATTTTATCCATATTTCTCGGCTTTGAGTTAATCAAAAAGGTTCCTGCCACCCTGCACACACCTCTGATGTCTGGTGCCAATGCCATCTCCGGCATCACGCTGGTTGGCGCCCTGATCGGGGCAGGAGGCGAAGGTTCAACCTTGACGATCGTCCTCGGTACCGCTGCGGTCGCTTTTGCAACGATCAATGTCGTGGGCGGCTACCTTGTTACCGATCGGATGCTGGCTATGTTCAAGAAGAAAGGGGCCAAGAACTGATGTCGGCTGTCATGCTGATCAACCTGAGTTACACGGTCGCTGCTGTGCTCTTCATCCTTGGCCTGAAGTTTCTAGGCAGCCCGGAGACTGCACGTCGTGGCAACGCCCTCTCCTCACTGGGGATGCTGCTAGCAGTGGTTGTGACTCTCCTGGATCATTCCATTATCGATTACCGCTGGATTCTTCTCGGTATCGTTTCGGGCGCATTGATTGGCACCCTTGCAGCTCGGCTGGTGGCAATGACTGCCATGCCCGAGATGGTTGCCCTTTTTAACGGCTTTGGAGGCATCGCCAGCCTGTTGGTTGGCTGCATCGCTCTTACTCAACCCCTATTAGATCGCTTCATCCT
>JAOUDB010000010.1 GCA_029859485.1 Desulfuromonadales bacterium
TGCATTCGGGGCATTTGCGGCGGTGTTCGCCGGTGGAGTATACAGATATAGACCAACATTTAGGTCGGAGTATTCCCCCGGGAAGGCGTCCGTTCTTTGTTTGAGCAACTTCTTTGCGGCTTGGAGCTTAGTCATGCCACTGTCACCAAAGGGCTCTCCCATCGAACCGGAACTATCAAACATAATGACAACGTTGTCAGCGATTCGGACAAGATTTTCCACTTTATAAGCTGTTTTAACAACGTCGGTTGTGGTTATCGCTTCAACAGCTTGCACCTCTTGCACGAGCACTCCGAAGAGAAGCACTGCCATAAAGGTAAAAATTATAGTTGTTGTTTTTTTCGCCATTTTGTTGACTCCTAATAGTTTGTAGTAAGACTGTTTTTTTCTCTCTGGGTAATGAAGCACGATATAAGGTATCACCTTGATGTTTGGTAGCATTCTCGAAGAAAGTTTACTAAATAGGTGCGACTTATCAACAAGGGTAAATATTGAAATTTGATTGCCCCTCTCTGTAGGGGGCTGTTAGGTTAAAAGTATCATTATTATTTATCCTCTCGCATTGTTTTGAAGGCTCTAAACGTACCGAACTCATCAAACCTTACGAACCCTGCAATCCAATAAAAAGCCACCAAGGATCGGTTCCGGGTGGCTATGTTTTTAACTTACTGAATAACTCTATCAATGAGAAGCCGTTTTTCTTCTCAAAAGTCGTGACTTTTGAGAAGTATTACATTTATCTAAGTGTGACTGTAAATCCTATGTTGAGCCTTGTATATCACTCCCCATTGAAATCAAAAAGTCAGCCCGAAAAGAGGCTGACTTATTTATTGAGTGATGTAAAGGTGATGCCATTGAACTTGCCGTCAGACAGTCATCCGTTAAAATGTACCGAGTGTTTGTTGTTTTGATAAAAGGCTGTATCAAGCCAATTTTTAATCTGCGGGTTTTTATAGAGGAGGCCCTATGGAAAACAAGACGCAAAACCAATTACTAGAAGACGCTCGTTCACTTCTGGGAGCCGTTGTACAATCCCTGTTACCCTGTCTGGTAATTACCGGACTTTTACTCGCCAGCTCGATTCAGCCTGTTTCGGCGGCCGGCATCGAGGAGAGGCTTGAGGCACTTGAACAGCTCCTCCAGCAAGAGCGGGAGAAAAACGAAGCCCAGGCCCGGACTATAGAACAACTTCAGAAACAACTGAATGCGATAGAAGTGCCAACAACAGAGTCTGCCAGCGTTGCAGTCCAGGATACTGCGGCACCGGCCAAACCCGCGGTTCAGTCAGGTAACGATAAAGTCAGTGTTAAGTTGTATGGTCAACTCAATCGTGGTGTGCTGATAGCGGATGACGGTGACAGCACCAAGACCTACCAGGTGGACAACGACAACTCATCGACGCGTATCGGCCTGTTGGGTTCGATCAAGCCTAACGAGGGCTGGGGGATCGGCACCAAGTTCGAGGTCGAATTCGAATCGAACTCCAGTTCTGCTGTCAACCAGGATGAGCAAAACGGGGTTGGCGGCGACAACTTCCATGAACGCTGGGTGGAGATTTTCATCCAATCCCCCTACGGCAAACTCTCACTGGGTCAGGGTGATACGGCATCCAACAACACTTCAGAGGTTGACCTCTCTGGAACCACGGTGGCCGGTTACTCCGATTTCAACGCCGTGGCCGGTGGCATATTCTTTTATGATGACGAAACCAAAGATCTCTCGGGCACCAAGCCGAAGGATGTTTTCAGCAATTTCGACGGTCTCAGTCGCGACGACCGGATTCGCTATGACACTCCGGAATGGAACGGCCTGAGCTTCGCCACTTCGGCAATCTCCGGCGGCGGCGGTGACGTGGCCCTGCTTTACACCTACAAAAATGACAAGTTCAAGCTGGCCGCTAAAACAGCCTATTCCAACCCCGGGAGCACCTCCGATACAATCGACGATACGGTGAACGGCTCGGTGTCGCTTCTTCACAGCAGCGGACTGAACCTGACTTTCGCAGGCGGAGTCCGTGATCTGAAAGATTCCGATCGAGATGACCCCTCGTTTTTCTACACTAAGTTAGGTTATCGAACGTCCGTCTGTAAGCTTGGCGATACGGCATTTTCCATCGATTACGGTATTAACGATGATGTCAAAGTTGATGGTGATGAAGCAAAATCTTTCGGCGCCCAACTCGTGCAGTATATTGACAATTGGGCGACCGAGTTCTACCTGAGCTTCCGCAACTACGACCTTGATCGTTCCGGTGCCGATTATGAGGATATCAACGCCTTGTTGTCTGGCCTGCGGGTCAAGTTTTAGGCAGCCGGTTATGGAGTGTCTTTCGAGAATGACTATCAAACTCTGCCTGGTCGTGACGGCCCTAATCCTCGCTAGTTGCGGCGGTGGGTCGCAGTCGTATGAATACCATGCTGCTGATGATCCACTGCCCGGTCCCGGACTCTTCTCCGGACCGGATGGGACCTTTACAATTTACCAAAGTATGGAGGAGAAAGAGGCTGTGGATAAAGAGTCCTCAAATCGGTGATCCAGTATCCTTATTGCGAAGCGCTCATCAGAGTATCTAACAGGTCAAAAACGGCTAAATGAGGATGATTCTCGAAAATCCTGAGTTATGAGAAGAATTACATTTGATGCTCAATTCCAACATCTCAACCAATTACACACGAATATAGATACAGGGAAGAATAGCTGCCTATGAATTAATTAGGTGATTCACAATGTTAACTGGCCAGTCCTGGCAATAGGGCCTTGAGCCCTTCAGTCAGCATCCCCATGGCAATTGCGGCAAGAACCAACCCCATGACTCTCGTAACAACGCCCATTCCCGACGCGCCCAATCGCCTCGAAACAGGCGTAGCGAAGCTGAACAAAATCCCACACAACACGGAAAAAAATATGATGACAGCCGAAACCTCAAGTTTACCTAGTACAGCCTGGTTTTGCTGGGCAGCGACAAGAACGGTTGCCATTGTGCCTGGTCCGGCAACCATCGGGATTGCGAGTGGCACGACCGCAATCGATTCTTGAGATTCGGATTCCTCAAGCTCTTCATCCGATTGCTTGTGTTCTGATTTATTAAAAAGCATATGCAGGCCAATGATGAGCACAATCAAGCCTCCGGCAGCGCGGAGCGAGTCGACGGTGACACCAAAGAATTTAAACAGCATTGGGCCACCCCAAGTCACAATTAGCAAGGTAATCGCGACGGCCATAGCACACGTCCAAGCAGTTCGCTTATTTTCAGAATCCGTCCGACCTGCTGTCATACCAGCAAAGACGCCAATATTGCCTAGTGGGTTCATCATGGAGAAGAGAGCTGCTGCGAAACTCGCCAGCGCTGCATGGGTAAGCATAGAGACCTCCGTAAGAAGTGGTTATTTTGGGTTAAATAACAGTGCCGCAGCCTTGCGAAAACACCTCACCTAACCAACAATCATTAGACACTTACATAAATAAGACATTGTCAATTTATAGTAATCACAGAGCAAGGTCAAAGAACAGATGCCTCTCTTAATTATGTTCTCGCATAGTTTCGTGGTGCTCATATTGGCCAAAATACGAAATTCTTACAGCCCCTAATATTTAAGAATGGATTTGTGGCAGATATAACGTTCAGCAGTAAAGAGGAGATATTTTTTAAAAGTCCTCTCGCATTTTTTTGATGATAAGAAGTGGCGTGTTTGAGGTTTTTACTAGAAACCCTGCATTACAAGAAAGGCCACCAAGGAGCGAACCCCGGTGGCCATTAATTTATGTGTTGTTGAATGCCCTGAAATTAGCCACCCCCTCCCAGGCTTGCATGGGGTAGTTTCTTCTGACGTCTATAAAAAGTAGACCAAACTTGCACCTACTCGCACCCTATCTGCACCCAGACAAAAAGAAAGGGCTGCAACCAGTAAGGTTACAGCCCTTATTTAATTTATGGTGCCGAAGGGGAGACTCGAACTCCCACGCCCATACGAGCACTAGACCCTGAACCTAGCGTGTCTACCAATTCCACCACTTCGGCATGAAGCGAGGGCAATTTATAGCAAAAGGGATAGACCAATGCAACAAAAAAAACTGAGGCTGGGGCTTGGGGCTGGCGGCTAGATGTAAGCTAAAAATTAGTCCTCAAGCCGCCTCGGCGCGACCATCACCGTGTAATAGGAATCAACCGTGACAAGCCCTGGTCGGGCACCTTTCGGTTTCTTGACATCCCTGCCCTGCGCAACGATCACTTCAACCTTACCGTCATCCTTACCCTTTGAGTAACCGGCTGCAAAAGCAGCGGCGTAATGCAAATCCTCTTCACTCACTTTATCGGCACTGTCCCCACACTTGAGAACCAGGTGCGATCCGGGCATCGCCTTGGCGTGAAACCACAGTTCCTTTGGCCCGGTCATGTTGCGACTGACATAATCATTGGTACGGCTGTTCTTACCCCAATAGAGTTGCCAGCCACTGGGAGAAAAAGCCTTGTAAAGCTGGTCTTCCGGTTTAACTTGTTGGCGGCGGCCAAGTTGCCCTTTGGTCTGCTTCAACATACCAGCCGTTTCCAGCTCCAATTGAACCTGGTAAAGATCGTCTCCACCCTTGGCCTCTTCGAGGGAGAGCTCAACCTGGTCCAGCCACTCCTGTTCTTCCTTCGTATCCTGCAAACGGCGGGCGTGATGATCACCAGAGCGTTTGGCTTTGCGATAAAGTTTGAAATAATGCTCGGCGTTCTCTTGCGGTGTTGCTTTGCTATCAAGCTCAATAGTTACAGTAACAGATGGAGACTGATAGTAATCCTCCACCTCGACAGAGTCTGCGCCCCTTTTGAAGATATGCAGATTCGCCAGCAACAGATCACCGAGGATACGGAACCGCTCTGGGTCGGCCTGACGCTCGCTTTCTGCGGAGATATGCTCCAGACGCTTCGCTAGACGCTTACGTTGTTTGCTGACAACAGCTGACAAACGGGCTGTGAGATCTTTGACCGACTCACCAGCCTCTTCGGATAGGCTTGCCTCTATTAACACTGAAAGATCCTGCAAACCCTCTTCGGGCGAATCTTGCCCGGCTAACGTCAGCGGCAGCAAGCCGCTCTGCCCATCCCAGACAAGCTTTTGTGGAGAGAACCAACCCGAGGTAAAGACATCCTTTATCCTCGTAATGATTGCATCAAAAGACTGACCAGCTTGTCTTGACTGGGTTATTGCATAGGCCAGCGCAGGAGAGAACGGGGCAACATCCGCGCGACTCAGATCACCATCCTGTTCAGCTTGCTGTAATGCGTTTACAGCCTCCGGGATATCGTCAAGAAGAGAGATCCTCGGCTTTTGCTGCGGCAGCTCATAGATTTCCCCTGGCAACATCTTGCGCTTGCCCTCCTGTCTGTAAAGGAGATCAACGATACGACCGTCTTCACCGACCAGAATCAGGTTGCCCTGAGGCCCGAAGGCTTCAAAGATCAGGTCGTAATGGACTTTTTCCGGGCCAAGGAAGGTAAAGTGGGCAATGCGATCAAATGGCTCTGTGCGGACCTCAAGCAAATTACGCAGCCTGGCCCTTAATAGCTGACAGATCCGTGGCGGTTTGGCCGGAGCAGAATAACTTTCTCGAGTCAGATAAAAACAGCTTCTGCCTTCAGCCTTGAAGAGTAACTGGAGCTTCTCCTGACCCGTCCAGAACTTAAGGACCAAAGTGCCGGCACCGGTCTGGACAACCTTGTCGAGCCTGCTTCTGGAGAGCTTGCGGTTGAGTTCAATCGCCATTGCCTGAAAGAGTACACTGTCCATCTGCTGAGATTAGAGCATATCGCTACTCATCTGCAAGCGATCTCTTTTTTGTGCCCTAAAGAATAGTTGCGCTTTGATTCTTTCGCACCACATTGGCATGTGCATATTGATGTTAAGATGAAGGACAAGGCAAAATACAAGGCCTATATTCAACGGTAAAACACCGTAAAACACAGACATTTTCTTCTTGACTTAACAGATAGTTTTGTCATGATTAAATGCTGAAATCATTGCGGAATAAGGAGACAATCAAATGTCAGAGGAAACACATTACGGCCTCGGAACCAAGGCCCTTCATGCAGGCCAGGAAGCGGACCCAACAACCAACTCAAGAGCCGTTCCCATCTACCAGACAAGCTCCTACTTGTTCGACTCAAGCGAGCACGCTGCCAAGCTCTTCTCTCTCGCCGAGATGGGTAATATTTATACCCGCATCATGAACCCGACGACCGACGTGCTGGAGAAGCGACTGGCCGAACTTGATGGGGGCGTAGGCGCACTGGCCATGGCATCGGGGACAGCAGCGATCAACCTGGCAATCCTCAATCTGGCCAAAGCCGGCGACAATATCGTCTCGACCCAGTATCTCTATGGCGGGTCGTATAACATGTTCAACTACACCCTGAAACGAATGGGAATTACCGTCAAGTTTGTCGACAGCAGCGATCCGGAAAATGTTGCCAAAGCAATCGATGAAAAAACCAAGGCCGTTTTCACCGAATCAATCGGCAACCCAAAGAACAATGTTGACGATTTTGAAACAATTGCGCGAATTGCGCATGACAACGGCCTGCCTTTTATTGTCGACAATACCGTCGCAACGCCTATCTTGTTCAAGCCTTTTGAACATGGCGCGGATATCACCTGTTATTCATTAACCAAGTTTATCGGTGGGCATGGTACCAGCATCGGCGGAGCGGTTGTCGACAGCGGCAACTTCGACTGGTCGAGCGGACGTTTCGATGAATTTACGACTCCCGATCCCAGCTACCATGGCCTCGTCTATCATGAAGCACTCGGACCACTGGCCTATATTCTCAAAATGCGCCTCACTCTACTCCGAGACATGGGCCCCTGCATCTCTCCTTTCAATTCTTTCCAGATCTTGCAGGGGCTGGAAACCCTGCACGTGCGCATGCCGAGACACTGTGAAAATGCAATAAAGGTCGCCCAGTTCCTCGAAAGCCATCCTTCGGTTGAATGGGTAAATTATCCCGGACTCGAGAGTCACCTCGATTACGAGAGAGCGAAACGTTATATGCCGAAAGGCCAAGGCGCAATCCTCGGCTTCGGCATCAAAGGTGGTAGAGACGCTGGCGCCAAGTTTATTGACTCCGTCAAACTCTGCAGCCATCTGGCCAATATCGGCGATGCCAAAACCCTGGTCATACATCCGGCCAGTACAACACACCAGCAGCTTTCGGACCAAGAGCAAATGGCCTCAGGAGTCAGCCCCGATTACATCCGGGTCTCTGTAGGTATAGAAGACGTTGAAGACATCATCGAAGATCTTAACCAGGCACTTAAAACAAGTCAGGAATAAGCGCACCGTTATAGTGCCGATCCCCGCAAAGGAGAGGGCTCGGTGAAAAGGTTCAGAACAAAGGGACGGCTCACAATAGCGGTCCCTTTGTTATTTGCTCAGTCTGTCATTAAGAATAAAAAAGTATTTTCACGTCAGTTCTTTAACGTAAATTCTCGCACATAAAATCTGGCGATATTTTTTTGCGAGTTCAACAGTGCCATGCTATTGTTGCGCGCAAAACGCCCAAGAAAGATCAAGAATGATACGCTACTGGCTCGAATATATCCCCTTCATAATGACAGCAACAATTGTTCGCCTGTTACCGCGCAGTACAGCACTTGCTCTTGGTCGCAAGCTTGGCAAACTTGGCATGCTCCTGCAACCTAACCGCGTTAAGATTGCAGATAAGAACCTACGTCATGCCTTCCCTGACAAAACCAGCGACGAACGAGAGGTTCTGGTCAAGAAAGTCTTCAGTGACATGGGTGCTGGCCTTATCGAGATGGTGCGTCTCGACATGTTTGACGGCAAACAAGACCTGGAAAAGCTCTTTACAATTGAAGGAGAGGAGCACATCAAAGAGGCCCTGAAGCTTGGCAAAGGCTGCATCCTCCTCGCCGGGCATATCGGTTTCTGGGAAGCGGGGAACTTCGTTTACCCTACGCTCGGCTATCCAATAGGAGTTGTTGCCAAGCCGATGAGAAACCCTCTCGTCGATAGATACTTTAGACGTATGCGCGAACACTACGGTGGCTATGTCATCGATAGTTTCAAAGGAGCTCGTCGAATTTTCAAGGCCTTACAGCAGAACCACCTGGTCGGAATCCTGATGGATCAACATATGCCTCGTAGTCAATCGGCGGTACGTGTCCCTTTTTTTGGTCGACCGGCTTACACCACGCCGATCGTTTCACAACTTGCCATGAAATATCAGGTGCCGATCATTTCGGCTTTCTCCTATCGCAAAGAAGACAACACATACCATGTCAAGATGTCGCCGTACTTCTTCCTTGACCCTGAGATATCCGAAGAGAGCATTTTAGCCAGCACAGCACTCTTAACAAAAAAAATCGAAGATGGGATCAAACATGATATCAGCCAGTGGTTCTGGGTCCATCGTCGTTGGAAGCATATGAAACAAGATGAAAAATAACGCCCCTCCCTTCCATATCGTGCTGATAGAGCCCGAAATCCCGCCGAACACCGGCAACATTGCCAGGCTTTGTGGCGCGACAGACACCATATTGCACCTCGTCGGCAAACTAGGATTTTCTATCGACGACAAGCACCTCAAGCGCGCTGGGCTGGATTACTGGGAAGCTGTCGATGTGCGAAGATGGGAGTCTCTGCAGGAATTGCAGGAGAATTTTCCAGATGGACGATTCTGGTATACCTCAAAGAAGGCCGCCAAGAGTCATGTCCAGGCAAATTTTCAGCCGGGAGATTTTCTGGTTTTCGGCAAGGAAACACTGGGCCTTTCAGAAGAGCTACTACGAAGCAATCCCGAACAGTCAATTCGCATTCCGATTCACAATCCCGTCGTCCGGAGTTTAAACCTTTCCACGTCTGCCGGAATCGTTCTTTATGAAGCTTTAAGGCAAGTGGGTCATTTGGACTAACACCGTCCGATGTAAATTGACATTTGCTTTAACGCTTGAATAAATACAAGAAGGGGCCGTCTTCAGCAGACGGCCCCTTCTTGATTGCAAATATGTCTAGACCCTTACGGGAACTGGGCCCCTATTCGAGATGATCTTCGACACGAATCAAAAGTGTTTCATCATGGATGACATCCATCTTATTGATTTCGGCGAGAGCCGCATTGACATTCCGTTCTTCTGCAGCATGGGTCATGAAGACGATCGGTACGGCTTCAGCTTCATGTCGATGAGGTTGCACCATCGATTCAATGCTGATCTCGTGATCGCCAAGAACGCCGGCAATCTTGGCAAGAACCCCGGGTTGATCCTTAACGTTAAACCTTAAGTAATAGTGCGTAACGATCTGCTCCATAGGCTTTATAGAGAGGGATGTCAGCTCCGACTGGGGGCACCCCAAAGCAGGCATGCGAGAGCCGCAATCTGTCTGCAGGTCTCGTGCAACGGCCAGGACATCTCCCATTACAGCGCTGGCTGTAGCGTTCATGCCAGCACCATATCCGGAGAGCATAACCGGACCGGAGAAATCACCAACCAGACGAACAGTGTTAAAGACGCCGTTGATTGCAGCCAGAGGATAATCCTCAGGGATCATGGTTGGGTGTACGCGAGCCTCGATCTTGTCACCGTCACGCTTACCGATGGCAAGCAGTTTGAGTTTGTAGCCGAAGTCGCGGGCATACTCGATATCGATCGCGCTAATATTACTGATTCCCTCAGTGTAAATCTGATCGTAATTAACCTTGGTACCAAAACAAAGGCTTAGCAACAATGCCAATTTATGCGCAGTGTCTACGCCTTCGACGTCAAAGGTCGGGTCGGCCTCTGCGTAACCCTTCTTCTGTGCAACTTCAAGGACATCAGAGAAGTCTTTGCCTTCCTCGTCCATCGCAGTCAGGATATAGTTGCAGGTGCCGTTCAGAATGCCGTAAAAAGCGTAAAAATTGTTTGCGCCAAGGCTTTCCTTAATCGCTGAGATAATCGGGATGCCACCACCGACGGCAGCTTCAAACATGACGTCAACACCGGCCTCTTCTGCTGCAGCAAAGATTTCATCACCGTGTTTGGCCAAAAGAGCCTTGTTGGCTGTAACAACATGCTTGCCGTTACGAATGGCCTGTAAAACAAAAGTGCGAGCCGGTTCATAGCCGCCAATCAGTTCAACAACGACCTGGATCTCCGGATCATTTAGGAGACCCTGGGCATCATCAGTCAATACACCCGGGGGAAGCTCCACGCCTCGATCGGTGGTGGTATCAAGGTCAGCAATACGAGTCAGCTCAATTGTCGCACCGAGACGACTGGCCAGAACTTCACAATTCTGCTGAATCACCTTTACAACACCTGTGCCAATGGTACCGAATCCGAGGAGTCCAACCTTGACGTTCTTCATAAGCTTATGTCCTTATATTCCCAAACGAATGAGGCCTTAACAAAGCCTCATCTATACCGTAACGGTCGCCAGACAAGAGTAGCGACATTCCGAAATGTTGTGTCCCTCAACAGCCATTGCATCGCTAATCTGCTGATGTAGAGATTCATCAGAGACGTCTTCATGAGGCATGAATGCCAAGGAAATCTTTGTAAAACCGGCCTGACTGGCAACTTTAAGCATGTGACGAATCAGTGATGCATGTGTCTCTTCACTGAGGCCGGCCCACTGACCTCCACCAACAAAAAGTACCCAGTCAGATTTGAGTTTGCCATTGTTCTGCAACATCACGTGTTCACCGGCCTTGCCGAGAACATCGCCACTCAGCAACATTCGGGTCAGCTGCCCATCAAGGCGCCAATCGAGAAGCGCTGCCGGCCCCTCAAGGAGCTTTTTATCGGAGAAGTAGAAGGCCACAACGGATTCTGCCTCCAGGCGATCCGCAGGGAATTCAACACGTTCAAATGTGGTCATGATGATGCGGTACGGTGCTGTTTCGCGAGATGATCCAGAACGCCATTAATGAAAGACGGAGATTCTTCGGTTCCGAAACGTTTGCTCAGCTCAATCGCCTCGTTAATCACGACGTTATGAGGAACATCGAGACAATAAATCAGCTCATAAGCAGCAAGCCTGAGGATAGCGAGATCAACCCGAGGCATGCGATCCAGCGCCCAGTTGGTTGAATAAGATTTAATCTCTCGATCTAGGCTCTCCAGGTTTTCAGCGACACCGCTGACCAGAAGTTCGGCAAAATGACGGACCTCCGGTCGTTGCCGGGATGAATCATCTTCAACGGCATCACCAAGCACGTCATTGCGGAACTGGAAATTCTTCCAGAATTCTCCCAGAACATACTCGAGAGATCCGCCTTCATGATCTGCAAGGCTGAAAAGCACTTTAACGGCCATTTCGCGGCCCTGACGTCTGATCCCACGCGACATATTTGGTTACAAAGCCTTATAGAGGTTGGCCATCTCAACAGCAGCCATTGCAGCATCAAAGCCCTTGTTACCAGACTTGCTGCCTGCCCTTTCAATAGCTTGTTCAATGGTGTCGGTCGTAAGGACACCAAAGGCGACAGGAATGCCTGAATCAAGCGAGACGCAGGCTACACCTTTGGAGACTTCAGCACTGACATAGTCAAAATGGGGTGTTGCACCACGAATTACGGCACCAAGACAAACAATGGCATCATAACGACCGGATTCAGCCATCTTTTTGGCCGCCGGTGGAATTTCGTAGGCTCCGGGGACACGTACGATATTGATATCCTCTTTTTCAGCGTTGTGACGAAGCAGACCATCGATAGCACCCTCTACGAGACGGTCGCTGATAAAGCTGTTAAAGCGGCTTACCAGCAGGCCCACGCGCAACCCTTTGGCATCAAGTTTTCCTTCAATAATTTTGGGCATCACTGATCTCCCGTAAGACCTGGTCCGGAGCTTATTACGCCGGAGTTATAGATTCTCAAGCAAGTGGCCAAGTTTTTCCTGCTTGGTCTTGAGATATTTCAGATTAGATTTATTAGCCGGCATTTCAATCGGAACCCTCTCAACGATCTCCAGACCATAACCTTCGAGGCCGATGATCTTGCGTGGGTTGTTAGTCAACAGACGAATCTTGCGGACACCGAGTTCGCTCAATATTTGAGCGCCAAGGCCATAATCACGGAGGTCGGCCTGAAAACCAAGTGCTTCATTCGCCTCAACAGTATCGTGTCCCTGATCTTGAAGGTTATAAGCTTTGAGTTTGTTGACCAAACCTATGCCACGACCTTCTTGACGCATATAGAGAACGACACCTGTGCCGATTTCATCAATCATACCCATAGATGCATGCAATTGATCACCGCAATCACAACGCTCGGAGCTGAAGACATCACCGGTCAAACATTCGGAGTGAACCCTGACCAGAACCGGCTCGTCCGGGCTGATATCACCTTTGTAAAGAGCCAGATGCTGACAATCGTCAACTTCATTGTCATAGACAATCGCGTTAAAGTCTCCGCCGAAGCGAGTGGGGATAATGGTTTCAGCAGCTCTCGTAATCAGGAGCTCTTTACGCATCCTGTACGCAACCATGTCGGCAATCGTCACAATGCGCAGACCATGCTTTTCAGCGAACTTGCGTAACTCAGGCATACGAGCCATGGTGCCATCGTCATTCATGATCTCGCAGATCACACCTGATGGTTTCAGACCGGCCATACGCGCCAGATCGACAGAACCCTCTGTTTGTCCGGCACGAACCATAACACCACCCTTCTTTGCCCTTAAGGGAAAGACATGACCCGGCCTTGCCAGATCATGGGCAGTTGTGTCATCAGCAAGCGCAACCTGAATCGTATGAGAACGATCGGCAGCCGAGATCCCGGTTGTGACACCCCGCCTGGCCTCAATGGAAATGGTGAACGCCGTGCCAAAAGAGGAGGAGTTGTCATGCACCATCAACGGCAAGTCGAGATGATCAGCGCGTTCCTCGGTCAGAGTCAGGCAGATCAGGCCACGGCCTTCTTTGGCCATGAAATTGACGGCTTCAGGGGTCACCATTTCTGCGGCCATGCAAAGATCACCTTCATTTTCACGATCTTCATCATCGACCAGAATGACCATTTTCCCCTGGCGAATATCTTCAAGTGCTTCTGCAACACGAGCTAAAGGCATATAATTTCCTAAGAGTCTAATAGTTCAGCAAGACTTCAAAATATCTCACAAAAAACCATGCTTGGCAAGGACATCCATGGTAACACCCTGAGGTTTTTCAGAGGTACCATTACGCAGGAAGCGAGCGACATACTTACCGATCAGGTCGGTTTCAACATTGACTTCATCACCAACCTTGCGATCCTGCAATGTCGTCAGAGTCAACGTATGAGGGATAATTGCCAGGGAGAAGGTCTGCTCGGCGACATCATTAACAGTCAGGCTGATACCATCGATAGCGACACTTCCTTTTGTTACGAGAAAATCCATCACAGCAGCTTCGGCCTGAAAAGTAAAACGCCAGGCATTGCCATCCAGATGACGTCCGGTAATCTTGGCCATGCCGTCAACGTGACCGCTGACAAGATGCCCACCAAGACGATCCGAAAATCGAAGTGCACGTTCAAGATTGACGCGCGCACCGCGCGATAATCGGCCCAAAGACGTACAGTCAAGGGTTTCCGGAGAAACATCTGCGGTGAATGAACCATCGCCGAAAGAAGTAACTGTCAGGCAAACGCCATTGACAGCGATGCTTTCGCCGAGAGTCAACTCGGTCATCGGTAAACCGGTGTTAACGGTTAATTGCGCCTGGGCGCCACCGATGCGAAGCTCACGGAGTGTTCCAATGTCTTCAATCAGGCCGGTGAACATTGAGCACCTCCCCTTCCAGCAAGATATCCCTATCAACTTTGCGGGCATTCAGATGTTTGAGCGCGTAAGCGTCGGCCATAGCGTCGACACCAGCACCGGCCAGCAACCCTCGGCCTTGGCCACCAAGCAGCTTCGGGGCAACAAAGAGCATGAGGCGATCGATCAACCCTGCACGCAGCATGGCTCCTCCCAGAAGGCTGCCCCCTTCAAGAAGAACATAATGCAGATTGCGACTGGCAAGTTCCTTGAGAGTAGTGAGTAAATCGAGGCTTCCTGCAGCCTGGCTGACGAGCATAATATCGGCACCAGCATCACGATAAGGACGTAAATCAGCTTCTGTGTGGGTTTCTGAAGTCACAAGAAGTGTTTGAGCTTTTGACGACTGCGTATAAACCAGAGCGTCTGGTGAGGTTCTAAGGCTGCCGTCCATAACAATCCGCAGCGGATCCCGACCTCCTTCGGCAAGTCGTGTCGTCAATTTCGGATTATCTGCGACAACAGTTCCGGATCCAACCATAATAACATCGACCTGATTTCTCAGTTGATGAACCAGATTACGGCTGGCTTCACACGAAATCCACTTTGAATCTCCGGTAAGGGTTGCCGTCTGGCCATCCAGAGTCATTGCAGATTTCAGGACAACATAGGGCAATCCGCTGGTTACATGTTTGGCAAAAGGAGCAATCAACCGGCGACATTCAATGTTGAGGATATCAGTTACAACCTCTATTGCGGCACCACGCAAACGCTCAATACCCTTGCCCGCAACCATGGGGTTCGGATCCTGAGCACCGACAAAAACCCGCGAGACGCCAGCCTCAACGATCGCTTCCGTACAGGGACCTGTACGCCCCTGGTGACAGCACGGCTCCAGAGTGACATAGAGATCTGCACCCTGGGCCAGATCGCCGGCAGCACGCAGCGCAAAGATTTCGGCGTGGGGTTGACCTGCCGCGGGGTGAAATCCTTCACCGACAATATTGCCGTCACGGACAAGGACTGCACCTACGGGAGGGTTGGGTGCTGTGCGACCAAGCCCCTGTTGAGCCAGCTCGATCGCTTTCTGCATCATTTTTTCAGTTTGGATTGTCATGTCGGCTCGCAACGCGTCACCGGTAGACGGGAGGCAGAGACACCTCCATCCCAACAGGAAAGAGCGTCATATTGATATTCGCTATAAAAGTTACTTGGCCGGCCCCTTGGCCAGGATATCCGTCAGTTCGGACATAAACTCATTGATATCACGGAATTGGCGGTAGACCGAGGCAAAACGTACGTAAGCGACTTCATCAAGAGACTGCAAAGCCTCCATAATTGCTTCGCCAATACGACTGGCGGCAATTTCCTTCTCTCCACTTTCCTGTAATTTGACTTCCATCTGATCAACAACCTTTTCAATCGTTGCAATCGAGACAGGGCGTTTTTCACAAGCACGCTGGATACCGGAGATTATCTTTTGACGATCAAAAGCTTCCCGACGTCCGTCTTTCTTAATCACAAGAGGCAAACTCTCTTCGACACGCTCGTAGGTGGTAAAGCGTCTCTCACAGTCGATGCACTCTCTTCTCCTGCGAATATTGTTCCCCTCTTTGCCAAGACGTGAGTCAACGACTCGCGTATCATCGTGGGTACAGAATGGACATTTCATCAACTGCCTCCGGAGTCTTTATCAACGAGGTCATTAAAGAGATAGGTTTTCACGCCTGCTTCAACCAACATTTCCATGGAGAGGTTATCTGCATAACCTTGCAGATAAACGACTTTCTGGATGCCTGCATTGATCAACATTTT
This sequence comes from Desulfuromonadales bacterium, assembly GCA_029859485.1. GTDB lineage: Bacteria > Desulfobacterota > Desulfuromonadia > Desulfuromonadales > BM103 > M0040. Next base: position 15,537 of record JAOUDB010000010.1, read on the forward strand.
AGTACAGATGATACAGGGTGAATCCGTACAGTACAAAACGGAGGCCTCGATATTCACACCGTGACGCGCAGCCTGAATAATTGCATTCTGCTCAGCATGCAGGCCACGACAAAGCTCATGTCGTTCACCGGAAGGGACCTTGAGTTGTTCTCGCAGACAACCCGTTACATCGCAATGCGTGATTCCTGATGGGGTACCATTGTATCCGGTCGCGAGGATATTCTTATCTTTGACCATCACGGCACCGACCTGGCGACGCATGCAAGTTGAGCGTCGCGCCACCAGACGGGTGATGTCCATGAAGTATTCGTCCCAGGAAGGCCTTTCCATTTAAACGAGCCGATGGGCGTAAAGAGGGAACTGCTGACAGAGTTCACGAATCTCACCGCGAATCCTGGCCAGGACGGCCTCATTCTCAATGTTCTGCAAGGCCTCGTCAATCCAGGCACCGATCTGGCGCATCTCGTTCTCTTTCAAACCGCGAGTCGTGCTGGCCGGAGTACCGATGCGGATACCGCTGGTGACAAATGGTGAACGGGTATCAAAAGGCACCGCGTTCTTGTTAACCGTGATGCCGGCCTGCTCAAGAGTTGCCTCGGCAACCTTGCCGGTCAATTCAGAGCCGGTAAAATCCATCAGCATGAGATGGTTGTCTGTGCCACCGGAAACCAGGTTGTAACCACGGGAGACCAGTTCTTCAGCAAGAGAATGGGCATTTTTAACAACCTGCTGAGCGTAGGTTTTGAATTCGGGGGCCAAAGCCTCTTTGAAAGCAACGGCTTTTGCTGCGATCACATGCATCAGCGGGCCGCCCTGAATACCGGGAAAGATGTTGCTGTTCAGTTTTTTGGCGAACTCTTCGCGACAGAGGATCATGCCACCGCGTGGTCCACGCAAGGTTTTATGCGTTGTGGTGGTCACGTACTCAGCATGAGGAACCGGTGTCGGGTGAACACCGGCAGCAACCAGACCGGCGATGTGAGCCATATCAACCATGATCGGAGCACCCACCTGATCGGCAATGCGTCTGAAAGCTTCAAAATCGAGGGTGCGCGGATAAGCACTGGCGCCCACGACAATCAGCTTTGGCTTGTGCTCCTTGGCCAGCTTCTCCACTTCGTCGTAATCAATTCGCCCCGTTTCCTTGTCCAGACCGTAAGGTACGATATTGAAGAGCTTTCCGGAAAAATTAACCGGAGATCCGTGAGTGAGGTGACCACCGTGGGCGAGGTTCATACCCAGGACAGTATCGCCAGGCTGACAAGTGGCAAAATAAACGGCCATATTGGCCTGGGATCCGGAGTGCGCCTGAACGTTTGCGTGTTCAGCACCGAAAAGTTCTTTAGCGCGATTAATGGCTAACTCTTCGGCGACATCGACAAACTCACAGCCACCATAGTATCTCTTTGAAGGATAGCCCTCGGCGTATTTATTGGTAAGAACAGAACCTTGAGCCGCAAGAACTTCCTCACTGACAAAGTTTTCCGATGCAATAAACTCCAGGCTGTACTCCTGACGCTCAGTTTCCTGACGAATAGCAGCGGTAATTTCAGGGTCAAATTGGGCAAGTTTGTCAAACATGGCGATGGGAACCTCCAAAAGAATAACTGTTGAAAAATAAAACGGGCAGGCGATTGGCCTGCCCGAACTAAGTTGGTTTATAACTCACCGGAACGAACTGCTGCTTCCACCTGGGAGATCTTATCCAGACGGAGCTGATGGCGACCGCCTTCATAGGCTGTATCCAGCCAGACGTTCACCATTTTGGTTGCCAACTCAACGGAAAGGACACGTCCTCCAAGAACCAGGATATTGGCATTATTATGCTCTTTGGCCATCTGAGCCATAAACTCATCAGTTGCCAGAGCAGCACGAACACCAGGGAACTTGTTGGCGACAATCGACATTCCAATTCCCGTGCCGCAAACCAGGATACCGAGCTCTGCCTCTCCACGAGACACAGCACCGGCGACCTTTTCCGCAAAATCAGGATAATCAACCGATTCGCCGTTGGTTGTCCCACAATCCTTGACAGGCTGATGGCGAGAAGCGAGGACCTTTACAAGCTCTTCCTTCATTTCCAGGCCGCCATGATCACTACCGATAAAAATCATATTGATCACACTTTACGGAAAAGCAAAGTTGCGTTGGTTCCACCAAACCCGAGCGAGTTGGAAAGAACAATATTTACGTCAGCCTTGCGGGCCTCGTTCGGAACATAATCGAGATCACATTCGGGGTCGGGCTCGGTATAATTGATGGTTGGTGGGACGACACCATTATTAATGGCCAACAGCGAGTAGATAGCTTCTATCCCTCCGGCGGCACCAAGGAGATGGCCTGTCATGCCTTTGGTTGAGCTGACCATAAGGTCCTTGGCAGAGGCTCCAAAAACCGATTTGATCGCCAGTGTTTCATAGAGATCGTTGAAGGGCGTCGAGGTACCGTGGGCATTGATGTAATCAACCTCTTCCGGGTTCACACCTGCACCATCCAGAGCCATCTTCATACAGCGTGCGGCCCCCTCCCCGCCAGGAGACGGAGCGGTGAGATGATAAGCGTCGCCAGTCAAACCGTAACCTGCAACTTCTCCATAGATCTTGGCGCCACGTTTTTTGGCAGACTCATATTCTTCCAAGATCACGATACCTGCACCCTCTCCCATGACAAAACCGTCACGGTTCTTCTCGAAGGGCCGACTCGCAGCTTGCGGATCATCATTCCGGGTTGAGAGGGCCTTCATAACTGCAAAGCCACCCATAGCAAGGGGGCAAATCGTTGCTTCGGTACCACCTGCTATAACAGCATCAGCATCACCACGCTGGATCATTCGATAGGCATCGCCGATTGAATGTGTACCGGTTGCACAGGCAGAGACCGGGGCTATGTTAGGCCCCTTGGCTCCGCATTTTATTGAAATCTGGCCGCCGGCCAGATTAATAATCGTCATCGGAATGAAAAAGGGGCTGACTTTACGATAGCCACCCTTTGACATTGCTTCCTGGTATTTTTCGATCGCAGGCAATCCGCCCATACCGGAACCCACAACTACGCCAACACGCTCGGCATTATCATCGTTGATTTCCAGGCCGGAATCTTCAAGGGCCATAGCAGCCGCACCAAGAGCATAATGAATGAAGAGGTCCATCTTACGGGCCTCTTTCCTGTCAAAAAACTCCTCTGCGGGAAAATCGGTGATCTCACCGGCGATTTTTACAGGCAGATCAGTTGAGTCAAAACGGGTAATAGGGCCGATACCGGAACGTCCATGCATCAACGCGTCCCAGTTCTTTTCTATGCCAGTACCCAGAGGGGAAGTGATTCCCAGGCCAGTTACAACAACTCTGCGCATGAGACTATTGTCCTCCCAAAACAAATTCTGCCCCGGCAGCATACCGCTACCGGGCCAGCTTTGTTATAAGCGACAACCGCAGCTTAAGCTGCGATAATCAAAGGTTTAGGAATTTGCTTCGACGTAGTCGATGGCATTCTGAACAGTTTGGATTTTCTCAGCATCTTCGTCGGAGATTTCGATGTCGAACTCTTCTTCGAGAGCCATAACCAGCTCAACAGTATCCAGAGAGTCAGCACCCAAGTCGTCCATGAAAGAAGCTTCCTTGGTAACCTGATCCTCATCTACACCCAACTGCTCTGCAACAATTTGCTTAATACGCTCTGCATTACTTGCCATTTTATGTTCCTCCTTCTTGGTTTAGATCCGATCCGAGATCGTCTCATTATTATTATACGAAAACCCTTTGTGGGTTACATATACATGCCGCCATTAACGCCGAGGACCTGACCAGTGATATAGGCTGATTGGTCGGAGGCGAGAAAAATTACAGCGTTAGCAACATCTGCAGCTGACCCAGGGCGACCCAACGGAATCTGTTCCGTCATTGCTTCCTGAGCTTTTTCAGTCATATCTTCAGTCATTTCAGTCGTTATAAATCCAGGGGTAATCGCATTGACGGTTACATTTCGACGTGCCAATTCTCGTGCAACAGACTTGGTCAAACCAAGCAGACCCGCTTTACTGGCACAATAATTCGCCTGCCCTGCATTGCCCATCTCACCAACGACCGAAGAGATGTTAATGATGCGACCTGACCTCTGCTTACTCATAACCTTTGCCACGGCACGGGTACAGAGAAAAGCTCCTTTAAGGTTCGTGTCGAGAACCGCATCCCAGTCGTCATTCTTCATGCGCAACAACAGGCCATCACGGGTAATCCCGGCATTATTAACAAAAACATCAACCTGACCGTAGGCTTCAACCGCTTGCTTCACCAGGTTGTTTGCATCATCTTCCAGGGCAACATCACCAACGACGGCCAAGGCGTCTCCGCCCTGAGCTTTGATCTCCTCGGCCAATTGGGCGAGAGCTTCGGCATTGCGAGCGGAGGCAACAACTTTAGCGCCTTGTGACGCAAGTGCAAGAGCAATCGCACGACCAATGCCTCGCGAGGCGCCGGTAACAATAGCTACTTTATCTGACAACATAGTCAATATCTCCTGAATTACCCAGCGAGAGCACTAAGATCTGCAACGTTCTGTACATTCTGGATCGTGCTGCCTTTGGCCATTCGCTTGGCCAATCCAGAGAGAACTTTGCCCGGACCGATTTCGACATAACGGTCTACGCCGAGCTCAACCATGCTGGAGATCGTTTCCTGCCAGCGAACCGGTGCACTGACCTGTTTAACCAGCAATTCACGAACCCGCGCAGAATCCTGATTAGGGGCGGCTTCAACATTGGTAATGACCGGCAGGGTCATTGCTCCGACGTCAATACCGTTCAACACGGTGGCAAGACGCTCACCGGCTGGAATCATCAAGCTGCAATGGAAAGGAGCACTGACCGGCAATGGCATAGCTCTTTTTGCACCCTTTTCTTTGGCAAGCACTATAGCTCTGTCGACAGCTTCAGTATGGCCGGCAATAACCACCTGTCCATCACTGTTGAAGTTGGCAGGAGCAACGACCTGTCCTTGAGCCGCCTCACTACAGACAACTGCCAGATCATCGAGCCCCAAGCCGAGAATGGCAGCCATTGAACCGGTACCTACAGGAACAGCTTCCTGCATGAAGGTGCCACGCTGACGCACAACACGAACAGCATCAGCAAAGTCCAGACCACCAGCACAGACGAGAGCACTGTATTCACCGAGCGAATGTCCTGCAGCAAAGGATGGAACCAGGTCAGTTTCAGCCGAGAGCACCCTCAAAGCAGCGACACTTGTTGTGAGGATTGCCGGCTGGGTATTGGCGGTCAATTTCAGATCTTCCTCAGGGCCATTAAAACAAAGGGCGGCGAGATCGAAGCCAAGGGCATCGTTTGCTTCTTCGAAGACTTGGCGAGCAACAGCAAAGTTATCGGCAAGCTCCTTGCCCATACCCGCGTGCTGCGAACCCTGTCCTGGGAAAAGATATGCAATCATGTCGTCAGAAACCTTAAGTTCTCGTAGTGTTCATTTACCAGCGCAACAAAGTTGCCGCCCAGGTAAAGCCGCCGCCAAAAGCATCAAGCAAAATAACATCGCCCTCTTTGAGACGACCGGCACGGTTAGCTTCATCCAAAGCCAGGGGGATCGTTGCACCAGACGTGTTGCCGAAACGGTTCACGTTGATATAAACCTGCTCTTTCTTCAAACCTATTTTCTTTGCCGTAGCATTCAAAATACGGACGTTGGCCTGATGGGGGATAAAGAGATCAATATCCTCAACCGACAGGTTGTTTGCCTCTAATGCGATTTTGGCAACTTCACTCATCGAACGTACAGCAACCTTGAAGACTTCATTCCCCTGCATCTCCAGAAAATAATTTTTCTGCTTCAAAGCCTCCACACTCGGTAGATTCTTTGTGCCGAAGCCAGGTTGATAAAGAAGCTCAAGCTGGGTTCCATCTGCGTGCAGATGAGTTGAAAGAATCCCGCGATCACCTTCGCCAGCTTCAACAATCACTGCTCCTGCAGCATCACCGAAAAGGATGCAGGTGTTACGGTCTTCCCAGTTAACAATGCGGCTCAGTATTTCGGCGCCAATAACCAACGCCTTCTTTGCGCGTCCGGCTTCAATACGATCAAT
>JAOUDB010000139.1 GCA_029859485.1 Desulfuromonadales bacterium
GAAGCATGCTTGCAGCCGGAACCAATGTTCTTCTAAATGCAACCGTTTGTGTGGTTGCTGCTCTTGCCGGCATTTATCTGGCCCGGCAAATGTAGTCTACCTCTGTAAAAGCGAGGACAACATGATGAAACAGGAAGATTTGGTCCTGATGAGAATCTTTGTCGGTGAGAGTGATCGTTTCGAGAAGAAACCTCTCTACGAAGCATTGGTCGAGCTGTTTCATGCTGAAGGGGTGGCTGGAGCAACTGTCATCAAGGGGGCGATGGGCTTCGGCGGTAACAGCCAGGTGCATTCAGATCGTCTGTTGCGTTTGAGCAGTGATCTCCCCGTGATAATCGAGGTGGTTGATGCTGAAAATAAGATTAACGAAGTGCTGCCATTGATAGAGGGCATGTTTCGGGGAGGATTGATTACCCTAGAAAAAGCCCGCGTCATTCAATTCAAGGATAGCTGATAAATATGTTCAATCGAATTTTGACCCTGCTGCAAGGTGAAGGCGCTGTCGCCGAAGAAAATCGTTTCGAGAGAGTACAGGTTGCGACTTGTGCTCTGTTGATGGAGGTCGCCCATAGCGACGGTCACTACCAGGCCGCTGAAGCGAAAGTCGTTCATGATCTGTTGGCCAAGAAATTTGACCTTTCGGCAGCATCTGTTGCCGAGCTAATCGATTACTCACACGACCATCGTGAAGAGAGCCTCGATCTGTTCCAGTTTGCCCGTGAAATCAACGCCCATTTCAGCCGGGCAGAAAAGCTCGATGTGATGGAGGGTATATGGAGGGTGATTTACGCTGATGGCACCCTTGATAAATATGAAGATGCCCTGGCACGGCAGCTCGCCACCTTACTGCGTCTTGATCATAAGGACGTGATTGATCGTAAAATTCTGGTTTTGGACGAAGTTAAGGGCAGGGGCTAGAGGCTGGGGTCTAGGGAATGGCAGGTTCGGAGTTATTTCAGTTACTAGTATTGTTCCAGGCTCAGAAGCCTAGCGGTTTACACGATTATGAAAAATACCAGTCCCCAGCCCCCAGTCCCCAAACCCAGAGGTCCATCCCTAACCCGCATCGTCATCTGGAGTCAGCAACTCCTCTGCGAAGTCCTTGAACATGGCGACCTGGCTGTTGATCTGACCGCTGGTACGGGCCAGGACACCCATGTTCTGGCCGAAGCCGTGGGTACGGAAGGGCAGGTTGTTGCCTTTGATCTGCAAGCCGAGGCCCTTGAACAGACGACGCAGCGGTTACAAAAGCATGACTTTATCGTCAAAAGTGTGCCCGATGATGCTGAGATCCCGCGAGCCTTCGGTGTTTACCTGGTTCATGCCTGCCACAGTTCTCTTAACAAAATCATCACCCATCCCGTCAAAGCCATTATTGCCAACCTGGGTTATCTGCCCGGTGGAGATAAATCTCTGGTCACCCAACCCGACTCAACTTTAGCCGCAATCCGTCAATCTCTCGAACTGCTGGTTCCTGGAGGTCGCCTCGCGGTCACGGTTTATCCGGCGCATCCGGGGGGTGAGGAAGAGGGGAGTGCCGTTAACGATTTCTTCTGCAGCCTGTCTCGCGAGGATTGGTTGGTTCTCTCTCTTCGCGCGGCCAATCGTGAAGAGGCTCCCTATCTGCTCGTTGCCGAACGACTGACCTGAAAAGCACGCTCATACTCCAAATTGTTTTCTTTTCTCACTCGAGTCACAGAGGACAGTAGATAGAGAAAAGCACAGAGCTTTTGGTTCTCTCTGCGCCTCTTGTGGTGAAAGATTTTTTTGACAGGTTTAACCTTGATTATTTACTGGGTCTCCACAGTAAGCTTTGGGAACTTTCATTCGATACAGCCCATCAATTCAGGTTCAGAGTTCCCCTTCTTGCTGCATGAAATGCCCAAGCCGCTATGCGCAGGCAAAACCCTCCATGAGTGACTCAACTATTTTACGGGCTTCCGTAGAGGTTACCTGGTAGAAGACTTCAACGCCATCACGCTTGCCTACAATGATGCCCTTGTTTTTGAGCAAGGCAAGATGTTGCGATACTGTTGCCTGTGGTAACTCCAGGCACTCCCAGATTTTTTTGACATTGCAGGACTGCGACATAAGGCCAGCAACGATCTTCAGTCTCACCGGGTGACCGAGGACTTTCAGAATTTCTGCTTCGCGATCGAAACAGATGGATTTGTCAAATTCTACTTCTGCCATAGCTTAATCCCTTTATTGTTAAATTGAATATATAGATATTAATCCTCGGAGATTAAGAAAGTCAAGATTTTCGTAGTCGAAGCGTCTTATCCTCGACACCGGAGGATGCAGGCATTAAACTGATAATCTCGATCGTTCTGAACTTTAGCCTTCGCTGATTGTGGCGACAGACAATAGAAAAAGGTTTCTTGAATGTTATTTGGAAGCATACTCGTGTTGGCCGGACTATTACTTCTCTACTACGGGGCCGAGTACCTGGTTACGGGCAGCTCTCATCTGGCCCTTTCCTTCGGTGTCAGGCCCCTGATCGTTGGACTTACGGTGGTCGCTTTTGCGACCAGTATGCCGGAGTTGATGGTCTCTCTCTTTGCTGCCTACCGAGGCTCTTCGTCTATGGCGGCCGGCAATATTATCGGTTCCAATATAGCCAATATCGGTTTGATCCTGGGCGTCGCGGCCTTGATCACACCAGTGCTTGTTGCCCGTTCCACACTGGTTCGTGAAGTTCCGATCATGCTCGCTGCTTCCCTGGGACTTTACCTGGTCGCCCTGGATGGCGAACTTGCCTTTGGTAATGGTCTTGTCCTTTTCTTCTGTCTGTTAATTTTTCTTGTTTATTGTCTGGTGAATGCACGTCAGCCCTCTTTACCCCAGGATGGAGACGTCGAGAAAGCCATTTCTGAAGCCTCTGGACAGCGGGGACGGAATGTTGTGCTGGTCCTGATCGGAATGGCCGGATTGGGCCTTGGCGCCGAGTTGATGGTGCGGGGTGCGGTTATGGTCGCTACTCTTCTGGGTGTGTCGGAGTTGGTGATAGGGCTTTCTATTGTTGCCCTGGGAACCAGTCTTCCAGAACTTGCAGCGTCGGTGATGAGCGCATGGAAGGGTGAGATGGATATCAGTGTCGGTAATGTGATCGGCAGCAATATTTTCAATGTCCTCTTTGTCCTGGGGATCTGCCCGATGATCCAAACGATTACCATTGAACCCAGGGTTATCAATATTGATTTCCCGGTCATGTTGGCTTTTTGTGGTTTGTTGATCGGTCTCTTGACCATGATGCCGCCCCGGCTTGTTCTGGACCGTAAGCGTGGCGCAATTTTGCTGGGGGCTTATCTCTTCTTTGTGGGCAGTCTTTTCCTATGATTTGCAGGGTTGTTTCGCTGGGAGTGTTTGCTTTGACGCTCTTTTCTTTTGTGCCATTCTGTAGCGAGGCTCAAGAGGTTGGGGCAGAAAAAGAAATTCAGCAAATGGTGGGAGAGAACTACCTCTACTCCATTGATTTTCTATTCTTTAAAAGGTTGGCAGAAGGGGAACTACGTCTTTCTGAGACCGATCAACCTAATATTTATCGAGCAGAATTGATCGGGCGAACCCTGGGGGTCGCCTCATGGCTGTCCGGAGATCGCACCCAGACTTACACGTCGGTGATGAAACTAACCCCGGATGGTTCTCTGCGTAGTATCGAACACACGTCCAGAATCGTAAAGCGCAAGTGGGGTAAGTGGAGAGATCGCGGTCGTCATCATCGCTATGACTATACTCAGGGCATCGTCTTCGAGGAAAAATCTAAGGAAGGTGTCGTTAGCTCAAGGAAAGAACGTAAGATTCCTGAGGGTCGACAGCCCGTGGATATGTTGACGGCATTTTACAATTTAAGGGCCGGAGTTTACGGCCGTTTGGCCCATGGTTCCCAATTCCTGATCCCCACCTATTCCGGTAAGGGTTTCTCAGATATTACTGTAACCGTCTTGACTGTTGCACAACAGGCGAAACAAGATTTCTTCCCCACGCATGGATTGCTGCTGTCGGTGACATTGGACCCGGAGGTCTTTGATACCGACAGCGGTAACCTGTATTTCTGGTTGAGTGATGCAGGATTTCCGGAACGCGGTATCGTTGAAGATATCATAGGTATGGGAGACGTTAGAGGGACTCTGGTTAAGGAGGAGTTATGAGCCGGATGGAAAGAGTTTTCGTTGTCGGGCATCGTAATCCGGATACAGACTCAGTCTGTAGCGCTATCGCCTATACCCGTTTATGCCAGCGACAGGGGCGTGACAATGTTTTCCCAAGGAGGGTTGGCCATATCAACCGGCAGACGGAATTTGTCCTCGATACCCTGGGACAACAGGCTCCTCCCCTTCTAACCGACGTTTACCCGCGTTTGCGCGACACGATGGATGGTGAGCCTGCCGTGATTGCTGCTGATGCACCGCTTATGCAGGCCCTGGATTTAATGCGTCAGCGCGACATTCGCATGTTGCCAGTCGTGGATAGCGACAATCGGCCCGTCGGAGCACTTATTCTGAAGCGTCTCACCGAGCATGTTTTTCTGCCGCGAGCTGGTCGCCCGGTTCGTCAGGTCCTTTCTTCCCCCGAATCGATACGGGTTTGTCTGCAGGCTGAAGCTGTCAATCTTGTTGACGAAAACAGCACCGAAGAGCTTGATCTCTTTGTTGGCGCCATGTCTCTGAAAATTTTCCACGAGCGCCTGGCTGAGGTTGAGCCTCGACGCATCGTAGTTTTTGTTGGTGATCGGCAGAATATCCAGCGGGACGCCATAGAGTTGGGGGTTCGCCTCCTGGTTGTGACGGGAGATCAGGCGATTGATGCTGAGCTTCTCGCCTTGGCCAGTGTAAAGAGGGTCTCCGTTTTGCGTACACCTTTTGATACGGCCACCAGCGCCATGCTGGCAAGAATGTCAACTCCGGTTCACCTCCTGGCGGAGTCAGATATCCCGACAGCGCATCCGAATGACCGTCTTGATGAAATTCGTAAAGTCATGATGCGAAGCACGGCTCCTGGTGTCATGGTTCTTGATGACGAGGGGATGATAAGCGGTGTCGCCACAAAGTCCAATCTGTTGCGATCATCATCCGTTAAACTGATTCTGGTTGACCATAATGAATTGTCCCAAGCGGTGCCTGGTGCTGATCAGGTCGACATCCTTGAAGTTATTGATCATCACAGGCTGGGCAACTTCCACACCGATGCTCCGATTCGTTTTATCAACCAACCCCTCGGCAGCACCTGCTCTGTGGTGGCGACCCTTTATCGTCAGGCTGGATTCGAGCCGGAGAAGGCTGTTGCGTCTCTTCTGCTGGCTGGTCTCCTTTCTGATACCGTGCTTCTGAAGTCACCGACGACAACGGCTGTGGATCGTGAGTTGGTTGTCTGGTTGGAAAAGTGCTCCGGTCTGGATGCCTTGGCTTTTGGTCGACAGATGTTTCAGGCGGGTAGCACGCTGGCTGCTTATCCGAGTATCAAGGCTTTACTTACGGCAGACTTCAAGGAATACGAAGTTGACGGCCGAAGTTTTGGCGTCGGGCAGGTTGAGGTTGTCACCTTCCAGGAGTTCGAAGAGCAGAAGGACGCAATTATGCAAGGTTTGCAGGCGCTGGTTGCCGAACGTGCCCTTGGCTTGGCCGGCTTGCTGGTGACAGATATTGTCCAACAAAACAGCCAGTTTGTGGTGCAGGGCGACAGGGATTTGATCGCCGCGATAGGTTACCCTCAGCTTGAGACCGGGCGTTTTGAGCTGAAAGGGGTGCTATCACGCAAAAAGCAGTTGATGCCTCACATGTTGCGGGCACTTAAGTCAGTTTGATCTGTTAAGTCGGTGAGGGTTTGCAGAAAAAAGATAAAAAAAGACCCCGCGTAAGGAGGGGGGGGATACGCGGGGTCCATAAAGCTCTTCGGCTTGCAGGCAATCGAAGAGTTGCCCTGACTATAACAAAGACTAAATTGGTTGACAACTAAAATTTGAGAAATTTGTGAGAGAAAAGTGCGAATAAGTGAATTTCTCACAAGAGCAGTTTCGGCAGTTCTTCAACATTGGAAAGGATCCTGTCTGCACTTTTGAATTCATGCTCTGAGGTGTGCTGCCCGGGAATGACCCAGCAGGTGAGACCGGCGGCTTTCGCTGCTTCAAGACCTCGTGGCGAATCCTCTATGACTAAGGATCTGTGAGGCTCGTGTCCACTTCTGCTCAGTGCCAGAAGGTAGGGTTCAGCACTGGGCTTGCTGTTGGTATAATCTCCTCGTGTTAAGCAGAAATCGAAAAATGTCAGTAGGTCGGTACGCTTGTGGATGATCTCAAAGTGGCTTTTGGCAGAACTTGTAACAATAGCCATCTTTAGTCTGCCGTGCAGTGTGTTCAGGGTCTCGCGCACCCCTGGCAAGGTCATGTCTTCCAAGTCCAGCAGTTGAGCATAGCGGGTGTTCCGCCAATCTTTAAGCTCCTCTATCGTATCGGCTGTATGTCCCTTGGCTGTGGCCAGCTCTAGCAGGCTCTTTCCCCGGGTCAGTGAAATTTCGACAAATAGTTCATCGCTCAGGGTGATGTCCAACTTGGCCAGGGCCTCACGGTTGGCTTGCAGGTAGTAACGTTCGGTGTCAACCAGAACCCCATCATTATCCCAGAATATCTGTGTGAATTTCATCTTAGTTTTTTGCCGGAAGGCCGAAAGGTTGAGGTTGATGATTAGATAAGATAAACGACCTCTACTGAATAACAAAAAGGGCGCTGGAAATCCAGCGCCCTTTAAGATTGTAGAAGTAGAGAAACTTACTTCTTGTGGCAATCGTTACACTTGGTTGGCCCGCCCATCTCTTTGTGGCAAGATTTACATGTGCCATGACCGAAGTCTTTGTCAACTTCAATCTTGGCAGGCTCGCCTTCGTGGCATTTGGCGCAGTCGCCAAGTTTATCTTGGTGATCTTTGTGGTTGAAAGTTACGGTGCCTTTTTTGTTGTCATAGGTGTAGCTGTCAGCAGCGATAGCAACGGT
>JAOUDB010000140.1 GCA_029859485.1 Desulfuromonadales bacterium
ACTGCAATATCTACCTGCAGACGAAGAGCAGCGCAGAGCGGGTCATGGCCTCGGTCACCCAGTACCTCGAAGAACAGCTAAAGCTCAAGGTCAATCGGAGTAAAAGTGCCGTTGACCGCCCGTGGAATCGCAGTTTCCTCGGCTACAGTATGACGTTTCACAAAAAGCCTCGCCTAAAGGTTGCGGCGGCCAGCGTGAAACGGCATAAGGCCAGAATTAAAGGGATACTGCGACGAGGACGAGGTCGGAATCTGACGAAGGTCATCGAAGAACTGACGCCTGTCATGCGCGGCTGGATTAACTATTATCGGTTCGCAGAGGTTAAAGGTGTTTTCGAAGGGCTGGACCAATGGATACGGCGTAAGTTACGCTGCATCCTCTGGCGTCAGTGGAAGCGGCCCTGGACTCGTGCCAAACGGATGATGCAACGCGGACTGAGAGAAGCACATGCTTTCTGCTCGGCTTCTAATGGGCGAGGTCCTTGGTGGAACGCCGGAGCAAGCCATATGAATCTTGCTTGCCCGACGTCCTATTTCTCAAAAGCGGGACTGTTCAGCTATATGAATCAGTTCCATCGTTTTCAACACACTTCGTGAACCGCCGTGTACGGAACCGTACGCACGGTGGTGTGGGAGGACGGCGGGGGTAACCCCGCCTCCTACCCGATCTTTTAGTTTGAAGCTACGGATAATTAGTAAAGGTTTACGTTATGAAATCAGCTAAGTTGAAGGTTATGTTTGGTCTTTTGATGTGTTTTTTCATGCTGACTGTGTCTGTTGTACAGGCGAGTTCTGCTCCAAAATTGGTATTACAGATCACCATTGATGCCCTGCGAGGCGATCTACCGACCCGTTACTATGACCGCCTGGGTGAAAACGGTTTCCGCTACCTCTGGGAGAAGGGGACCGTCTATAAGGATGCTCATCATGCTCACGCCAACACCGAGACCATCGTCGGTCATGCAACCCTGGCGACCGGAGCGCACCCTGCCACACACGGTATGATCGGCAACGTCTGGTTTGACCGCACCGAAAACCGGACCATGTATAACATCGAGGATGACCGTTATAAGCTGCTGACGGTCGGCGCTGGTGTCGACCAGGATGCCGAGATCGATTCGACCCAGAAGGCGGCCAAGAGCGACGGTCGCTCGCCGTCAGCGATCATGGTCACAACGACCGGCGATGAGCTGGCGCTCAATACCGCCGGCCGTGCCAAGGTTTTTGCAGTGTCGGTCAAGGATCGCGGCGCCGTTTCGATGGCCGGACATGCCGGTAAAGCCTTCTGGTTCTCCAAGGCCAGTGGTGAATTCGTGACCAGCAATTACTACTACGACGCTTACCCCGAATGGGTCAGCGAGTGGAACGCGCGCAAGCTCTCCTCAGCCTATTCCGGCAAAGCCTGGGAGCTGTTGCATGATCAGGGCAGCTACCTGTTCGGCGATGCCGATGACAAGGCCTGGGAAACCGACCTGGCCGGCTTCGGCAGGACTTTCCCGCACCCCTACGGAGAAGCGGACGGCAAATACTACACAACCCTGTTGACGCTGAGCCCAGCCGGGGATGAGTTGACCCTGTCTTTTGCCAAGGAATTGATCAGCAAGGAGCAGTTGGGCCAGGATGATGTTCCCGATTTTCTCGGCGTCAGTTTCTCTTCCACCGATTACGTTGGACACATTTTCGGTCCGTCCAGCCTGGAAACAGAAGACAACCTGTTGCGCCTTGATCGGTCGCTTGCCGATCTGCTGGCCTTCATTGACAAGCAGGTTGGTCTCGACAATACGCTGATCGTCCTTTCTGCTGACCACGGGGGCCCGGAGGTGCCTGGCTACCTGAATGAATTCGGCATTGACGCTGGCTATTCTGACCCTGAAAAATGGGACAAGCAGCCGGCTCTGGCGGCTTTAAAAAATGAGTTCGGTGTCGATAAGGAGCTGATTTCCGGCTACAATCACCCTTATGTCTACCTCAATCAAGAGGTGATCCAGCAACGTGAGCTGGATCCACGCGCGGTTGAGCAGGCGATCGCTGCAGAGCTGCTGCAATTCGAGGGAATTGCCCAGGCCGTCGGCAGCACTGCATTGCGTGAGGGAAACCTGCCGGATACCGCGCTGAACCAGGCAATCCTCAAGAACTTCAACCCGAACCGTTCCGGTGACATCTATGTGGTCTTTAAACCGCATTGGTTTATTAATGATTTTGACGGCCTGAGTGTGGCCGCGACCCATGGTTCCCCCTGGAAGTATGATACCTACGTGCCGATTGTTTTTGTCGGAGCGAATATCCCCGCGCAGCATATCGAACGCCGGGTGCTGACCGTTGATGTTGCGCCAACTCTGACAGCGCTTCTTGGTATCAAGCCGCCTTCGGGAGCGGCGGGCGTTCCGTTGGTTGAAGTCTTTGGCGGGCAAGCACGATAAGGCCCTTTCTTTTCGGATTGGGGGCACTTACATGAGACTCTTCAGTGTGAGTGCCTCCTCAGTGAAGAACAGAAGAGGCCTGCTCTGATCATCCCAGCTTTAAGTTTTATTTAACCTGCCTTTATGCTAAAGTCCGACCTAAGTTACTAATCACATTGAAGTTAGCGTAACCAAGTACCTCGGGACGATTAATTTCTCATGAAGCAATCCAGGCGGTCGATCACCGATCTTATCCTGCACCTGCATCCGCACACCGTGCCCCGGGAAACGCTACGAGTTTCTCTGAGCTGGGGATTGGGCGGGATGGCCGCGGTGCTGGTCGGCCTGTTGTTTCTGACTGGCATCCTGCAACTCTTCGTTTACCAATCGTCTGTTCATCAAGCCTATGCCTCTGTTCTGACCCTGACCCGGGAGGTGCCCTTCGGCTTGTGGGTCCGCAATATTCATCACTGGAGTGCCAACCTGCTGGTTGTTGCTGCCGTGCTGCACCTGCTGCGGGTAGCTTTGACCGGCGCGTTCGGGCAGGGCAGGCGCCTCAACTGGGTCGTCGGCCTGTTCCTGCTTTTCCTGCTGCTCTCTGCTAACTTCACCGGCTATCTGCTGCCCTGGGACCAGCTTGCTTACTGGGCAGTTACCATCTGCACCAGCATGCTCGGCTACATTCCGATCTGCGGGCCCTGGCTACTGGAACTCTTCCGCGGCGGTTCAGAAGTCGGTGGCCCGACCCTGGCCAATTTCTTTGTCCTGCATGTCGCCTTCATCCCCGGCAGCCTGTTTGTCCTGATGCTCTGGCACTTCTGGTTGGTTCGCCGGGCCGGCGGCCTGGTGCAGGTTAAAAAGGACGAACAGGTTCCAGTCGACCGTGTGCCGACCGTCCCCGACCTGGTGGTACGTGAAGCGGCCTTCGGTCTGTTGCTGATCGCTTTTGTGCTGATTCTGGCGATTGTCTGGGACGCTCCCTTGCTGGAGCAGGCCAACCCGGGCATGAGCCCCAATCCGGCCAAAGCCCCCTGGTATTTCCTCGGCTTCCAGGAGCTGCTGCTGCACCTGCACCCGGTCTTCGCCACCCTTGTCTGGCCGCTGATGGGTGCTCTGGCTTTTCTGTGTGTCCCATTCTGGGCCGACAGCTCTCTACCGACTGGAGTCTGGTTCGGATCAGCGCGTGGGCGGACTTTGGCGGTCTGGACTTCAGCGGTTGGCGCGGGGGCAACCCTGGCCCTTGTCTTGACAGACAACCTGTTGCTGCAGTCGGCCGCGCCGGTGTCCAATACCCTGATGACTCGTGGCCTGCTGCCGACGGGTTTGTTGATTGCCCTGTTGGCAGGCCTTTACTTTTTGCTGGTCAGGAAACTGAAATACACGCGTGCCGAGACCGTGATGGCCGGCATCATCCTGACGTTGGTTGTATTGACGGTCTGCACGATTATCGGCGTCTGGTTTCGTGGTCCGGAGATGCATTTGAGTTGGCCTTAGGGCCGTGACGCGGAACGCGGTACGAGGGACGTGGAAATCTATGATCTAGATCTGCGTGCATGGCTTTTATCTGCGGCTAAGAATAAGGTTTTAAAGATGGTTGAAAACCAAAATAAAGAAACGACAGAAAATCCTGACCGCCGCCGGTTCCTGAACCAAGTCTGGGCGTTTTTTGGTCTCGTGGCTGCAGCCGAATTCGGCTGGCTGGGTCTGTCGTTCATGAACTCACGCAAGGAGCGCAATCGTCCGGCCAAGACGGAGAGTATTGTCACTGCCGGGTCAGTCGAACGGTTCACGCCGGGCACAGTGACCGCTGTTCCTGTTGGTCAGTTCTACTTGGCTTGTTTGGGTGATGGCAGTTTCCTCGCTTTATCGCGAACCTGCACTCATCTTGGCTGTTCGGTGCCCTGGGACGAAGAGAAGAACAAGTTTGTCTGCCCGTGCCATGGCTCCACGTTCAGCCTGACAGGTGAAGTGCTGACGGCACCTGCTCCGCGGCCACTGGATACTTATCCGGTGCGGATTGAGAACGGGATTGTGAAGGTTGATACTTCTGTCACGCAGAAACGTGAGAGGTTTGAACCGGCACAGGCGACACGGATTTGACCTCGGGACGAGGGACGCGAAAGGCTAGGGGACTGTCTCCGGATTATCAAAACAAATGAAGCAATCATCTACTGACATAAATCGCTGGGAACGGATCGCATTGGCTGCGGCCATTGTCATCCTATTGTCTCCAGCACTCTACCTGCTCAAGGCGCAGACTGTTGAACCTCTTCCTGCTGCCGGGCCTGTGGAGTTTGTTGGTAGTGAGAAGTGCAAGAAATGTCATGAAACCGCCTATAACAAGTGGAAGGGTTCTCATCATGATCTGGCCATGGACGTGGCCAATGACACGACGGTGCTTGGCGACTTTAATGATGTCAGTTATACCGACCCATACAACAAGGTCACCTCTCGCTTCTATCGCAAAGGCGATAAATACTTTGTGCAGACCGAGGGGCCGGATGGACAGCCCGGCGAATTTGAGATCACGTACACCTTTGGTTTTTATCCTTTGCAGCAGTACCTGGTGCCGTTTCCTGATGGACGGCTGCAATGTCTGAACATCGCCTGGGATATCGAGAAGAAGGTCTGGTACCGCTTGCCGCCATACGAAGTGGAAGGACCGGATGACTGGCTGCACTGGACCAGAGGAGGGCAGACTTGGAACGTTATGTGTGCCGAGTGCCACTCAACCCGGCTGAACAAGGGTTTTGACCCTGATACCGGGACCTATCAAACCACCTGGTTCGAGATCGATGTTGGTTGTGAAGCTTGCCACGGTCCGGGGTCGGGGCATCTAGCCTGGGCAGACAAGCCTGCTTTCGCAAGGGCAAAGACTGCGAACTATGACCTTGAAGTCCACACCAACAGTCTTGAGACCACAGAACAGATCAAGCTCTGCGCACCCTGTCATTCCCGGCGTTTTCAGCTTGGTGATAACCAGCATGTCGAGGGTGAGTTGCTCGATGTCATGGTACCGCAACTTCTAAACGAAGGGCTCTACTATCCTGACGGCCAGATCCTCGACGAGGTCTATGTCTATGGCTCCTTCGTGCAGAGCAAGATGTACCAGCACGGCGTGCGTTGCAGCGACTGTCACGACGTCCACAGCCTCAAGCGCCACAAGGAGAAGAATGACCTTTGCACCCAGTGTCATCGCGCAGAGACTTATGACAGCAAGGAACATCACTTCCACAAAAAAGTTCACAATGGCCAGCCGAGTGAAGGTCACCTCTGCGTCAAGTGCCATATGCCGGGTCGCATCTACATGGGAGCCGACTATCGACCCGACCACAGCCTGCGCATTCCCCGTCCTGATCTGAGCGCCGAGCTCGGCACCCCGAATGCCTGCTCGGCAATAGGCTGCCATGCCGACAAGCCGTTGTCGTGGAATGTCGAGCATTACACCAAGTGGTACGGGGAGACCCGCAAGCCGCATTACGGCACCATCATCGCCGCTGGTCGCGCTCGTCAACCAGAGGCCGAGGTCGACCTGATCCGCTTAGCTGAAGACCCTTTGGTGCCGACTATTGCCCGTGCGACAGGACTGGAACTGTTGCGTTCTTATCCCAGCCCTGCCAGTCAGGCGACTTTAGCCAAGGCACTAGAGGATGATGACGCGCTGTTACGCTATACAGCGATTCGCAGCCTGGAATATTTTGATGCTGAAACACGGCTGAAACGGATCGCACCGAAACTCTATGATCCAGTCAAGGCGGTGCGTATGGAAGCTGCCATGATGTTGTCGGTTCTGCCGGAAGAGCGGTTGCGAGAGGATGATCGGGAAGCGTTCCGTCAGGGACTTGCGGAATATCGTGAAGCAATGCTCTATAATGCCGATCTCGCCGCCCAACGCTACAATCTCGGCAACCTGGCTGCTAATCTCGGTGATGAGAGCCAGGCTGTTGCAGCCTACCTCAAGGCCATTGCCATCGACGACCAGTTCTACCCGGCCAGGGTCAACCTGGCCATGCTGTACAACCGGCAGGGCAATAATGCTGAAGCCGAGAAATTGTTGCGGGATGTGGTCGATCAGTATCCACAGCTTTACGAAACCGCTTATTCTCTCGGTTTGCTGCTCGCCGAGATGCAGCGCTACGTGGAGGCCGAAAAATACCTGCATCAGGCTGCTGCCGGGATGCCTGACTACGGCCGCATCCATTATAACCATGGCCAGGTTTTGCTGGTACTGAACCGGGAAGAGCAGGCCGAAAGTTCATTGCGCAAGGCACTGTCGGTTGAACCGCTGAACCTGGACTACTTTGTCGTATTGGCCAATCATTACCTCAAGTCCGGGCGCCCCGCGCTGGCGAAAAAACTTGCTGAAAACACCCTTCAGCAATTCCCCGATCATGCCGCGGCACGCAGCTTGTTGCAGCAACTGGGTCAATAACATTTTAACACTTTTGAGATGAAAACTGGTTTTTTCTTGATAGAGTTAAGCGTGAAACCCTTGAACCTACAAACACTTTAACGTTATCCGTGAGTGAATGCTAAGTATGGTGTGTTTATCGATCCCCTTTCAAAAGAGGTCAATAATCATGAGT
>JAOUDB010000618.1 GCA_029859485.1 Desulfuromonadales bacterium
AATCTCTTGTTCGATCTGTGCCTCAACTTCGTCACCCAGAGAGTGGATTGAGACGACATCGTTCATCAGGCAGATCCCAACACCGCAGGTAACGCAGCCGATCTCGTGCTTCTCCAGGATCTCGCCGATAACGGGATGTTCTTCGATCACTTTATTAATGGCTTGTTTGCCAATGCCGTATGGAAGCTTCATCTTGTTAACCTCCTTTTCCCCTGATTGTTGATCTGACAATACCCTGGTTTGGTTCTCTTTAAACTTGACCAAGGTCAAATCCTGATGATTTTTGTCGGGTATGTGTTAAAGGAGGGCAGAGAACAGCTGTGAACTGTTTTGTCTCGTTCCGTTGTTGCTGCTTGTTGATAAAATCATGAATCGCGGTACTGTTTGATTGTTGATGGCGCCTTTCTCTTCTCAAAGAAGTGCGGTGTTGGAGTATTTCAAAATTTTTGAAGTCTGCTTCTGATAAGGAGATAAATATGTGTCGCGTATTGGTTTATGTTTTGATGCTTTGTCTTGTCCTACCTCTGCCCGTTCTGTCTGCCCCGAACCCGAATGAAAATGCACTGGAAAATGCGTCTGACAACGCACGTTTCAATCGTGAGGATGATCTGCAAAAGGGCAAGCGAGACAAGGGCCCAGGTCATGAAGATGATGAGCATGGACGGCTTGAAAAGATGCACGATGATGACGATGATCTTGATAAAGGGGACAGAGACAGCAAGCAAGAGAGAGATGGCAAGCAAGAGAGAGATGGCAAGCAAGAGAGAGATGGCAAGCAAGAGAGAGATGGCAAGCAAGAGAGAGATGGCAAGCAAGAGAGAGATAGCAAGCAAGAGAGAGATAGCAAGCAAGAGAGAGATAGCAAGCAAGAGAGAGATAGCAAGCAAGAGAGAGATGGTAAGAAAAGCAAGGGTGGTAAAAATAAGAAAAAATAATCAGCAGGCATCGATAACGGATTATTCTCGATGCCATTTTATTCGTTAATGGATAATCGTGCCTGGATTGAATATTTCAAAATCCTCGTTAAAGTGTGGTCAGAATGTCACTGTTTAGATCTGATAAATCATGCAAAAGGAGACCCTCCATGAAGACAACACTAAAGACTCTGATGATCGGGCTGCTAATTGCTTTGTCCTGTGCAAGTGTCTATGCCGGTGAGTATGAGGACACCAAGAAAATGTTCGTTGATGCCGGCATTGCAAGTATGTTTGACAGCGCCCACGGCTATGCACTGTTTCCAACCATTGGCAAAGCTGGTTTTTTAGTCGGTGGTGCTTACGGGAAAGGGCGTGTTTATCAACAAGGCAAGCACATTGGCAATACGACAATGACCCAGGCGACCGTTGGCTTTCAACTCGGAGGAGCGGGTTTCAGCCAGGTCGTATTCTTCCAGGATAAACGTGCTCTTGAAGAGTTTACAAAGGGTAATTTCGAATTCGGTGCAGAGGCACAAGCCACCGCAATAACCGCTGCAGCTGGGGCCTCCGCCAATACTTCGGGGAGTTCAGCGACCGCCAGCGGAGGCAAAAATAATGCTTCCACGACCGGCGCCGGCTACAACAAAGGCATGGCGACATACACCATTACGAAAGGTGGCCTTATGTATGAAGCCACGGTTGGCGGGCAGAAGTTCAGCTACACCGGCCTTTAATAAGTGTCGCAATATCCGTGAAGCCTATATGAATGGCCACCTGAACAGCGTCGGGTGGCCATTCATGATTTGTTCGCCTTTTTTTCAGCCCTCTCTGCCAGCTTAAGTTTTATGATTTTGGGAGTGCCCAATTGTAGTGGATTGCCAGCAAGCGGACCGAAATGACTGTGCCTGCAGATAAGAGTGCTGCGACCGGGCGAACCGTGCCGACAGTTTCCAGGGCAACAAGAAGAAGTCCACCGGCAACGCAGGCTGAAGCGTAAATCTCACGGCGGAAAATCAATGGCACCTGGTTGGCAAAAAGATCACGAATGACACCTCCTGCGGTTCCTGTCATCACCCCCATCAGAATGGCTCCGAGCAGGCCCAGATGAAAGTCAAGGGCCTTGGTTGTGCCGATCACAACAAAGGTGCCCAGGCCGATG
>JAOUDB010000141.1 GCA_029859485.1 Desulfuromonadales bacterium
TCGAGCCAGGCGTAAACTTTTTGCGCCGTGAAAGGTTCCGGGATACCCATGTCCAACAAACGTCCGGTGCGTTGCTGATAAACACTCTCCACGATCAGCCCCATGGTTTCCGAACGAACCGCCTCCAGCAGGTAGACGAAAAACTCCGGGGAAAAGCTCTGCAGCACATCAAGCAGCTTTTCAAACAGCTTGGCACTGTTCTCGGAATAGTAGGAGATCTCGTAGCCGCCATCACGCTTCTTTGCATCAATGCGGGCGTCGCTGTTCTCATCGGCTTCCGGTCCCGAGAGAATATCCATTTCGGCCTTGAAGATCAGAACAAGCTGCTCAAAGTTCATCTGCTGGAGAACATCGAAGACCTTCTCTTCTTCGCCTTGCAAAAGAGTGGTCAGCCAGCGATGTGTTTTGTCGGAGTTGAACTGGTCACCCTCCCAGCAATCGAGATCAATGAAGCCACTCCATTGTTCCGGAGTTGCCAGGCTCAACAGCTCAGGCAAATGCTCAGGGCCACGCTCCACTGCCAGGAGATAGACTTCCTGTGCGGGGAGTTGAGCCATTAGCTCGGCACCATCGGGTGAGTCAAGCAGCAATTCAGTCTTTTGTCGCGCGTCCAGACAACGCAAGACATCGATCTGCTCAGCAACTGTTAATTGCGAAAAGTCATTGATATTTATACTGAGCACAGAAGGCTTGATGGCCATGGTCTGACTCCACTTGAGTTTAATAGGGAGCACAACTTAATCTATGTGTGGGTGCGGGTCAAGTTTACATCAAAATAAAGGATAACGGGAAAGTTGATGACGACCGGAGCCTATCAGCAAATGTTGTAACGCAACGAATCTCTGAGATGAGTTAGGGAAAGAGATATCTCTGTATCGTGAGGTCGATCATGAAGCGAAAAATCATAACCGGATTAACCCTTTCCACCTTAGTGATATTGTTGTGGGCTCTGGCTGCCTGCGGTGACCGTGGCAGCAGCGATAGCGGAGCAGCCCGCAGCAACAGCACCGATGAGACTCAAGCCACTGAACCAACATCGGTCGACCCGAGATATGTTGTCCTCAGCGACCGGCTTGTTCGCCCCTGGGGACTCGCCTTTCTGCAAGATGGTCGCATATTGGTCACCGAGAAACGCGGGCGCATGGTGATTCTGAGTGCTGAAGGCACAACCGTGCAGGAAGCTTTGACTGGCTTACCTGCGGTCGCCGACGCAAGTCAGGGCGGGCTCCTCGATGTTACGCTTGATCCGGACTTCACAACCGATCCATGGATCTTCTGGACTTACGCCGAACCCGGCACCGGTGCCGAACTGGGGCTCGCAGGCACGGCCGTCGCACGTGGTCGACTCATCGGCAGCAGCTTGAATGATGTCGAAGTGATCTATCGCCAAAAGCCCAAGGTCACTGGCGGCGGTCATTTCGGATCACGCATCGCCTTTCGCAGCGACCGGACTCTCTACGTCACTTTAGGCGAGCGCCAGAAGTTCACTCCGGCGCAGGACCTTACCACCACTCTTGGCAAAGTCATTCGCATCAATCGCGACGGCTCGATCCCTCCAGACAATCCATCAATCATCGGCTCAGAACCCGAGATCTTCAGCTACGGGCATCGCAACCCGCAAGGTGCGGCAATCCGCCCGGGCGGTGATGAGCTGTGGGTGAGCGAGCAGGGGCCCCAGGGCGGGGACGAAATCAACAAGATCGTTGCGGGCGGCAACTATGGCTGGCCAGTGGTGAGCTACGGCTGCAACTATGGTGATCCGGTCAGTGATGCTTGCCATATAGGCGGAGGCGTCCATGCGCCGAATTATATCGAGCCTGTCAGCTATTGGGTGCCAGTCTCCATGGCCCCTTCCGGGATGATCTTCTATACAGGAGCCGGTTTTCCACAATGGAAGGGCAACCTGTTTGTAGGAGCGTTGGTCGGAACAGCCCTCTGGCGGGTCGAACTCAACGAAGATCAAGAAGTGTTGCGGGAACGTTTATTCTTTGAACCCAACGAGCGCATCCGGGATGTTGGACAAGGTCCGGACGGTTGGATTTATCTGCTTACAGATAGTGGCAAACTTGTGCAGATTCGGGACTGAGCAGACGACAGTGCCTGCTTTTTCTGACAGGCTAAATCGGCTTATTTCGACAGGATAAAACTTTTAACACAACTTATGAAACATCCTATTTTTGCAAGTCTTGAACGAGCTGTTAAATATTGTGAACAGAGAAATGTAGTGAATCGAGACAATCTTCACCTGCAAAGATGTGCAATTATTGCATGTTACTATCGTTTAAAATGCTTTTGCTTTCCCTGTACAAAGGTCTAACTCTTGAATAGTTCGACATTAAGTTTTGCTTAATTCGTTGGCATGCAATGTGCTCTATACGATATGTCTCTTCATCCCGTGCGGTTATTATACTTAAGGTTATATTGTATTGCATCAAGGAGAGCTTTGATGGGGATTGATATAGATATGCCATTAACACAAGGTGCCTGCAAACGTTTGAAGTCAGAGATGCGCGTATACTACGGGCCATCCCCACAAAAGGTCCTTTCTGATTTTAGTGTTGATTTAAATACTGGCGGACTTTACCTCAAAACCGACATACCTTTGAAAATTGATGATGATTTAATGTTGACATTTTCCCTTCCTGGCCAAGAGAAAAAGTCTGTTTCTTGCGGCGCCAGGGTCGCATGGGTCAATCAAGAGAAAAACCCACCTAAACCAGAATTGCCATCAGGTGTGGGTGTGCAATTTATAGACCTTGCACCAGAAGATTTGGCCTCAATTGCGAGTTGTTTAGACATTGAAGCCATTTGGTAGTCTTATTCTATTTAGAAAAACACTTTCCAGCTTTTGTAGCTTCTTATTGACCTAAGTTCCGGAGAAATTGGAGGAATAACGATGGCAATCAAGGTAGTGGATATTATTGTCGAGAGAAAGGGGATGATCCTCTTAACCAAAAGAGGTGATTTTTGGATATTGCCCGGTGGAGAGATCGAGCCTGGTGAAGACGAGATACAGTGTCTGAATGAAGTTGTTGCCAGTGAGATGAATGACACGGTTGCCAGTGTTTTAAGAAAACTGGAAAAAACCATCAAAGGTCCTTCTCCGGTAAGGCCTGGTGATGTCGAGGTTTCTGTCTATGTCGGTGATGTCAGTAGCGCAAAGATGTCTGACATAAAAGATTGTAATGCACATTGGTTCAGCAGGGAAAGCATACGGGCAATAAGACTTTCCAATATCACAAAGGACGTATTGGACTATTATTATTCTGAAAGGAAGGAGATGTAACCTTGCGGACTGTGTCCTGGAAACCACGACTTGTGAGAAGAAAAATGGCTTATTATTGATTGATGCATTCAGGAATTTTTATAGTTAAATCAGCAACAACTTCAACAAATCAATCGATGTAACTCGAAGGGTCTCTTTTCAATTCGGGCATAGCCATTGAAACGACAAAGTGAGAAAGGAGCAGGGCGCTGACAAGAGATGTCATGACAATTGTTAATGTGCCGCTTAAGACCTCGGTGAAAACGATAAGAAAACCAAAAGAGTAGACAACAACCCCCCCTGGGATAGTCGCTTTTAGACTCTGCTTTTTTTCAGCAGGAGCTACCACAAAGTTACACCTTTTACCGCAAACCCACAAAATTCTTGTTCCGTACAAGAAGCTTACTGTTGCCGTTACAAAACAAAACATTTCACTGACCAAGTCAAACATAAACCAGCCTCTCGTTAGTCTTAGTTAATCATACTCTGGCTTGGTCAATTGTAAAGGAATTTAATCTTAAGGCATAAAGCATACACGTCTGGTCTACCGATCTTTTTATAAGTCACAAATGAACTACCTCGCAGCAAGCTACGAGGTATGAACAGCCTACAACCTTTGCAAACTCACGCAGCAAGATGCGGGGAATTGGACCCACTCTTTCGATTAAAAAAAGCTGTGAAATTCTAGAAAACGGGGACATCCAATTTGTGTGATGTCCCCCTCACCTTAAACTTCTGGCAAACGCTTAACCCTACGACCTCCGAAGAACCTCTTCAAAGAATCAAAGATCCCTTTAAGCGCCCGGATGAGAATCGGCAGAAGCCAGATCATCAACGCCACAAACGCCACGAGCAGGACAAGAAACAACGAAGGATAATAGAGGGCTGTTAAGAGACCGCCGACAACAACCGTATCTTCTGCCAGTGATGCACCAATGTTACTGAAAGGCTCCGGTGAAGTATTCACCAGAAGGCGCGTACTGGCCTTGGTCAGATGCGTTCCCGCCGTCACCCCACCACCGACCAGCGCAGCCGAAATAGCAATGGCCGGGTCAACATCACCAACAGCGGTTGCAGCCAGAACAGCACCGGCCGGAATTCGGATAAACGTATGCAAGGTATCCCAGGCGCTATCAACGCCTTGAATCTTGTCGGCAAAAAACTCGACACAATACATGAACCCGGCAACCCCAATGACAATAGGATTCTGGAGGACCTGCAAAGTTTCGGGCAGCGGCATATTGCCCGAAAGCCCGAGCAGGCCGAGAACGAGAATCGCCGCGTAGAGATTGATTCCGCTGGCCCAGGCCACGCCCATGGAGAGAGCGATATAAGGTAAGATCTCTTGCATAGTGGCAGCACACTCCCGCTATCGAGTAGAATAACTATACAGCGGTGAAAACTTGACAGATGTCAAAGCCCGCATGCTCAAAGCATACTATGATCGGGGCCAATCAGCAAAGGAGCCTCACCATGCAAACCACATCTGAAACTGTTCTCCTTATCACGGTCTGGACATTGACCTTCTGCGGATTATTCTTCGGAACGAAGGCTAAACTTCGTAAACGCAAGGAAAGGAAAGCGAAGGAAGAGCAGAAATCAGTGCCTAACGACGAGTGACTGGTCATTAAGCTCGAGCAATTGCCTTCCCTCTGCGTTTTGCGTTAAACGTTCTTTAAAAGTTATAAAAACAAAAGGGCCGGATGATCAAATCATCCGGCCCTTGCTTATACAATTTTCAACAGGAACAATTTAAGCAACTTCCATCAACTCGATCTCGAAGGTCAGATCCTTACCAGCCAAGGGATGGTTGGCATCGAGAACAACTTTCTCTTCTGTTACCTCGGTCACCGTTGCAACCATCGGAGGCTGACCTTCACCACCCTCAGACTGCAGCTGCATGCCAACTTCGAGCTTAACGCCCTCGGCGAACTGATCATGGCCAACTTCGAAGACACGCTCTTCAACGAATGGGCCATAAGCCTCTTCGGAAAGAATTTTCACGGTCTTGACATCCCCAACAGCCATATCGACCACGGCCTTATCAAAGCCATTGATAACCTGACCTGTACCGACCACAAACTCGAAAGGCTCACGCTCGCGCGAAGAATCAAAAACCGACCCGTCGTCGAGGGAACCCGTATAATGAACCTTGACCGTCTTTTCACTTGCAGCTTCAGACATATTTCCTCCTATTTTGTACCGAAAAAGTTTGCACTTGACTAACATATCAAAGGCTTGCTGTGAAGGAGATAACGACTTTTTTGCAACTTTTCCGTAAGAACAGACCTTGAACCGCTCAAATACCGGCAAAAAGTGCTCATTTCATTCCTCCCGGCTTATGCTAAAATGCTTTTGCGTTATCCATTAAACAGGAGAGTAAACATCCAAATGGGTCATCTAATATCCGGCAAATCACATCTGGTTCCTCTGATCGACCGACTCAACCGTTACCCGGTCGGCCTGGTCGACAATGAAAAGCTACGCGAGATCCTCGCCCTGCTCTTCAGCGAAGAAGAAGCCTTCATCGCATCCTGCTTCCCCCTTTCTGAAACCACCAGTGAAGAGTTGGCCGCTCGCACCAAGATTGATGTGAAAGAGCTGCGGCCAAAACTCGAACAGATGGCAGACAAAGGCTTGGTCGTAGACACGCCGTGCGAAGACACCACCTACTGGATGCTGATGCCCGGGTTGATCGGGTTCTTCGAATTCACCTTTATGAAAAGGCGTACCGACATCCCGATGGCCGAAGTCGCCAAGCTGATGCGTGAATACCTGCACGAGGTGCGGCCGGGCCAGGCCGAAGAGTTCTTCGGTTCGGCCACGCAATTGACCCGCGCCCTGGCCTACGAAGACAAGATCCCGCTAACTTCAAAAGTCACCCGGTGGGAAGACGCCCGAAAAATCCTGCAGGAAGCCGAGTTCGGCGCAGCGGGGATCTGCTTCTGCCGCCACCAGAAAGAACATCTCGGCGAGACCTGCGCCAGAGACGCGCCAGTGGCAGAGATTTGCATTGCCCTCGGCAAGGGCGCCCAGTTCCTGGTGCGACGCGGCTTCATGGAAGAGAAGAGCACCGAGGAACTGCTCGCAATCCTGGACAAGGCTCGAAGCCACAACCTGACCCACATCACCGATAATATCCGCGAACAACCATCGTTCATCTGCAACTGCTGCTCATGCTGCTGCGAGCTGATGGCCGGAGTCCAATCGGGCTTCCCCGATGGCGTAGCCAAGACACCCTTCCTGGCAAAGGTCGACGCAGAGGCCTGTACCCTCTGTGGCAAGTGCATCAAGGTCTGCAATGCCGCCTGCATCGACCCGGTAAAAGAAGAAAGAACAACCCGCGTGGACGGAAAAGTCTGCCTCGGCTGTGGTGCCTGCATCGACTCCTGCCCGGAAAACGCCCTGCAGCTCGTCGAACGCGACAAGCGCCCCCGCCCGCCCCTCAACAAAGGTTTGATGTTTACCCGAATTTTAAAAGAGAAGGGGCGGTTGCTGCCAATGGTGGCATCTGAGGTGAAGAAGAATTTGAAGAAGATGGTTAGGGGCTGAGACTGGGTACTGGAGGTTAGAGGCTGGGGGGACGCGGTCGGTTAAAATCTTTGCCCTTCAACCTCTCAAAAGCTAAGCTACTTTCCCCATATCCCGATGCAAAGCCTCACGCAAATGCCAGGCCGTAGC
>JAOUDB010000619.1 GCA_029859485.1 Desulfuromonadales bacterium
CCTGAGGGTGTTGGCCAGACTGTTCATGGCATTGTTCAGCTGTTTCATCAAGTCACTGTTGATAAGGGCTCCGTAGCCGACCATCGCAACTCCTTTGCCTGTAAATGCTTGCGTCCACTCTATTATCATCTTAAAGCGCGTCTTCTGCAAGCTTCTGGATTGTTCTTTGTCAATGTTCTCTCGAGAAGGGTCTAAAACATCAAGAATCCTCATGACGCTACCAGCCTACAAGCGCCCCTGGTATCTTTTTCATGCGCACCTGGAAACAATTTGGCCGGCACTTCTGCGACGGGTGCCACAGCCAGCATACCGGCGTGAAAGAATTTATACGGATGATGATGATTTCCTGGACCTGGACTGGCTGCAGGCAGGGCACAAACGCCTGGTCATTGTCTCTCATGGTCTGGAAGGTGACACCAGTCGACATTACGTGACCGGCATGGCCAAGGCTGTTCATGGGGCAGGCTTTGATGTCCTGGCATGGAATTTTCGCGGCTGTGGAGGTGAGATCAACCGTCAGCCCCGCTTTACCCATAACGGAGCAACTGAGGATCTTGCTGCCGTCATCAGCCATGCTTTGGTGGCGGGAAATTACAATTCGGTTGCCTTGGTTGGTTTCAGTATGGGAGGCAATCTTACGCTGATGTATCTTGGCCGCGAGGTCGACAATGTGCCTGATGAAGTTAAGGCAGCCGTCTGTTTTTCCGTCCCTTGTGATCTTGCTGCCGCTTCATCTCGTCTGGCTGAGAGTTCCAACGCGATTTACATGAAACGCTTTATGCGCCTCATGGGGAAAAAGGTTCGTCTCCAGGCCGAGAACTTTCCAAATGAGTTCCCTTGTGATGATTATCATAGATTGAAGACCTT
This sequence comes from Desulfuromonadales bacterium, assembly GCA_029859485.1. GTDB lineage: Bacteria > Desulfobacterota > Desulfuromonadia > Desulfuromonadales > BM103 > M0040. The sequence continues at coordinate 868 of JAOUDB010000619.1, forward strand.
TGCTGATTTTGATGGTCGTTATACGGCCCCCTTGCACGGATTCCGTGATGCCCCGCATTATTGGCAGTGTTGCAGCAGTAGCCAGTACCTTGACCGGATACGTGTTCCTGCCTGGATCGTTAATGCCCGCAACGATCCTTTCCTTTCACTGTCATGCTTCCCCGATATTACGACTCATGATAATTCCTCGGTGACTCTCATTTCACCAGAACATGGCGGCCATTGCGGCTTTGCCAGCCTTTGTAAAGACCAGGCGTATTGGTCAGAACGCCTGGCTGTCTATCTTTTGTCTTCGATTCGATATTCTTAACATCAAGCGCACTTTAATGATGCTTTTCATGTAGTCCAGTGTGTGATTTCACGGTGAATTATGTTATAGTTTTCAATCATTTTTTGAGGGGTAAAAAGATGCCGAAGGTTACTGTTGTTTTCGCTCATGGAAGAGAGAGCGGCCCCTGGGGAGTTAAGATTAGAATGCTCGCCAAGGTGGCTGAAGGCTTCGGTTGCAGGGTCATCAGTCGCGATGACAGCGATAACCGTGATCCTGAATTACGGGTTGCCCGGTTAATTGACGAGGTGAAGTCAATCGACGGCTCGATTGTTCTGGTTGGCTCCAGCATGGGCGGTTATGTAACAACCGTGGCTTCACAGGTTATTCGCCCGACCGGTCTGTTCCTTATGGCCCCCGCCCTTGGTCTGCCTGGCTATGAACACCAGTCACCTCAAGCCATTGCCAGGGAGTTGACTGTCGTACAGGGCTGGGGGGATGGTCTTGTGCCGACCGAAGCCGTCCTTGAATTCGCCCGTAACCAGCAGGCGATGTTGCACCTGGTCCCTGCGGGGCATGCACTCCTTGAGCAGCTTGAATGGCTGGAACAAATTTTCACCTTGTTCCTGCAACGCTGCCTGAAGCCTGAGCAAGGCACTGAGCGAAGTCGTATCCTGGCGACAATGTGATCAATCACTTTTAACGTTTATCCTTTATCCAATACTTGGAAATTATAGAATACCCATGGCTGGCAAAGAACGAATTGATAAACTGTTGGTACAACGTCAACTGGCCGGGTCGCGAGAGCGAGCCAGGGCCCTGATCCTTGCCGGCCGGGTGATTGTAGATGACCAGACCGTCGATAAAGTTGGCTCTCAGGTTTTCACGACCTCGGAAATTCGTCTCAGGGGCGAGGATATTCCTTACGCGTCACGC
>JAOUDB010000620.1 GCA_029859485.1 Desulfuromonadales bacterium
GAGAAGCCGAAAGATTGACGGGCTTAAATAAAAACATAAGGAAGATTGTTTTAGGTTGTCTCCAAAATTTAAATTTACTGGTTATGATTGTTTGAGAAAGGATGTTGTTATATGAATGTTTCGGCCAAGGCTGAAGAAATACTGGAATCTCTCTGGATAGCAACGGAAGAGAAGGGCGAAGATGCCGCTCATTTCGAGAGACTTAATATTGTCCCGGATGACGAAGGCCTGGCTGAACTGGTTGGGCTGGCCTTTGTTGAGGTCACCGGTGAATGGGTTCGTTTGCGTAAGGAAGGACGCGAAGAAGCACGTATGACCGTCCGTCGGCATCGTCTCGCGGAGCGCCTGATGATGGATATCCTTGATATCAAAGGGGTGACTGGTGATGAACGGGCCTGTGAGTTCGAGCATCTGTTGCACCATGGCGTGGACACCAAGATTTGCACCCTTCTGAATCATCCAACCACTTGTCCTCATGGCAAGCCGATCCCTCCGGGGAGTTGCTGTGAACAAGCGCGTCAGGAAGGCGAGGTCGGTGTTGTCGCCCTGACCGAACTTAAAGCTGGAGAGAAGGGCGAAATCGCCTACCTGGCTGCAACTGATGTCAGCAAAATGCAGAAGTTGATGAGTATGGGAGTCCTGCCGGGTAGCGACCTTGTGGTCACCAGGACCTTCCCGTCGTATATCTTTAAGGTCGGTTATTCGGAATTTGCTGTGGATGCTGAGCTTGCCAGGGAAATTTTTGTGCGTAAAGCTTAGTTGTTTCTGGTTATTCAAGGGTTCTTTATCTCTTGCAACCAACTTTGTGATTACCTATAGTTAATATTCTTTTATGCCATCCTCCGGGTGGTCGATGATTACGGTTGGGGACTCCCTGAAGAAGGAGGAATGAGTGGAAACTCTGGGAATTGATATCGGCTTCGGTTTTACGAAGGCGACAGATGGTAAACGTGACCTGGTTTTTAAATCGGTTCTGGGTGAATCGACAGATATCCAGTTTCGCGACGAGTTGATCGCTGCACCTGGTGAAGATGAAAAACATCTGCAGATCGAGGTCGACGGTAAATCTTATTTTGTCGGTGAACTCGCTGAGAGGCAAAGTAATGTACGTTTCTTTACTCTCGACCAGGCCCAGTTTATAGGGAAGTTTGCCAAGGTCTTCGCCCTGGCGGCTACGGCTCAAATGGTTAAAGGCTTTGTCCCCGTTAACCTGGTGACCGGTTTGCCGATCGGCTATTACCGGCAGTACAAGGATGAGTTGGCCAAGCTCCTTGTCGGCGAGCACACGGTCACCGTGATTGATGCCGACGGTAAGCAGGAAGAGAAGTCGCTCAGCATCAACAAGGTGCGCGTTGTACCGCAACCCTTTGGTTCTCTTTTCAACATGATGCTCAATGACCTTGGTGAAATGGGTGACAAACGTCTGATCAAGGATAAAATCGGTATCATCGATGTCGGTTTCCGCACCTCCGATTACACCATCTCTGACAAGATGCGCTATTCCGAACGAGGTAGCCGCACCACGGATTCTGGTATTGCCAGGGCTTTCAATGTGATTGCGACCAAGTTGCGTGAGAACAGCGGTATCAATGTTGAACTCTACCGTCTTTATGAAGCGATTGATGAAGGCAGTATCAAGATCAGAGGCAAGGTCTACGATCTTAAAAGTTTGACAGATCAGGTTTTCAGCCAGCTGGCGACATCGATCGCCAATGAAGTTGATCGTCTCTGGGTTGATGACTGGGATATCGATGCCATGGTCGTCACTGGTGGCGGTGGAGCGGTCCTGGCAAAATATCTCAAGCCGCTTCTCAATGGCGAGATCATGGAGACCGACCCTGACCTGGATATGCGGCTTTACAACGTGCATGGCTATCGCAAATTCGGGCAACACCTCTGGGCCCATGGCAACACCCCACCTCAGGCACCGGCAGCGCCTAAAACTTAATTGATTCCGATACGCCCCCATTTTTTGGGGGCGTTTTTACTGGTCAGGAACTGACCCCGAACGTGGGCTACCCCTTGGTTAAAATGATTATTGACGAAAGTGAACGCCCCTAAACA
>JAOUDB010000142.1 GCA_029859485.1 Desulfuromonadales bacterium
AGCGGAACAACTTGCAGCGGAACAACTTGCAGCGGAACAACTTGCAGCGGAACAACTTGCAGCGGAACAACTTGCAGCGGAACAACTTGCAGCGGAACAACTTGCAGCCGAGCAGCTTGCAGCCGAGCAGCTTGCAGCCGAGCAGCTTGCAGCCGAGTCGTTGCAGAAAGCTTCTGTCGTTCGTCAAGTTGAAGCGACGCCCGGCAGGGTTGTAATCGAATCTGACGGATTAATTGAGACGTTCCAGTATTTTACCCTTACAGATCCACCGCGATTGGTTGTTGATATTTACAACCTGGAACCTTCTTTTGATGAGCGCACATTTTATGCCATTAATGGCTTCAATAAAATACGCCTTGGGACACACGCCAATAAGGTCCGGGTGGTATTTGATGCAAGTGAGTTAACATTGCCGGAATATAAAGTTGAAAATCGCCCAGAGGGCATCGTTGTCTCTTGGGATGAGCCAGAGTCGACTTTAATTGCGGAAACACTGGCTGTTGTCATTGATAATTCAGAATCAGAGCAAGCTGAAGCAGAAAAGCTCGCTGCTGCCAAACTGGCTGCAGAGCAAGCCGAAACTGACAAGGTTGTTGCTGCTAAACTGGCTGCAGAGCAAGCCGAAGCTGATAAGGTTGCTGCTGCCAAACTGGCTGCAGAGCAAGCCGAAGCTGATAAGGTTGCTGCTGCCAAACTGGCTGCAGAACAAGCCGAAGCTGATAAGGTTGCTGCTGCCAAACTGGCTGCAGAACAAGCCGAAGCTGATAAGGTTGCTGCTGCCAAACTGGCTGCAGAGCAAGCTGAAGCTGATAAGGTTGCTGCTGCTGCGGAAGAAGAGGGCAAACAAGAGATTCATCTGGCCCCACGCTTCCCCTCATTCGACGCCACACTGCAGGCTTCTGATCTGGCGATGCTTAAACAACTCGCCGAGCAACTTAAGTCACAGAAATTAGCCAGAGTTGACGTAGTCGGGCATTCCGACAACCTGCCGATCGCCGAACGAAGTCGACATATCTTTGCCGACAATCTCGCCCTGTCCGAGGCTCGAGCCCGCAATGTCGTTGAATACTTGCAAAATCAGCTTGGAGTGCCGCCTGAAGTCATCAACTTGCGTGGCCTTGGCGACAGCATGCCAATGGCTGAAAATTCTACGGAAGCTGGTAGAGCACTCAATCGCCGCGTTGAAGTTTCTTTGATCACCGAACCAGTTAAAACAACAAACCTGCAAGAGTTAGCAAAAGACAAGGATGCAGTTCAACGCAATGAGATAACGGGTCTAAGCCCTGCCGAAAGCGACATTGTCGCCACTAACTAACTTCAATTTCTAACCCATTAAGAGCGGCACAAGCCGCTCTTTTCTTTTGAGGTCGGGATGATTATTGAAGAGCTAACCTCTCAGGCCTTTTTGGAGGGCCTAACAAAAACTGAGACGGTCTTGGTGCCGGTTGGTGCTACAGAAGGGCATGGAGCGCATCTTCCGCTGGGTACAGATAGCTTCCAGGCGCTTGATGCCTGTCGACGCCTGGCTGAGCGGCGCTCTCTTTTTGTTGCTCCGCCAATCTCTTATGGAGTCTGTCGCTCTACATCCCAGCACCCAGGAACCTTGAGCATCCGCACTGAAACCCTGAAGAGTTTACTGATGGATGTCGTAGACGCTCTCTATCGGCAGGGCTTGCGTAATTTTGTTGTTCTTTCAGGGCATGCCGGCGGGACCCACAATGCCGTCCTCATTGATGCCGGGGAATGTTTGCTGTCACGACTTCCCGAAGCGAAAATTGCCGTGGTCACCGAGTATGATCTGGCTGCAGAGGAGGGGAAGGGGTTGATCGAAACGGTCGGAGATTCACATGCTGGTGAGATTGAGGCTTCAAGAATACTCGCCACAAGACCTCACCTGGTGAAAGAAGGAGCCGTTGAGGCCTATCCTGCCTTTCCAAAGCATATTTTGGTGCGCAACAAGCAGGCTTATTGGCCAAGCGCTGTTTGGGGAGACCCGAGTAAGGCGAGCGCGGAGAAGGGCCGGAAGATTGAAGAAGTCGTTGTGGATGCTTTGGAACGGTTGGTCGTTGAATTGGAAGAATTTGTTGAGCCTGCCGGCTGTTGATTTCGGGGCCACAAGATGAGTGCCATTTTGTCCCTGAAATTACTTACGTTTAATCACATCGTTCAGTGCCTTGAGAAGCTTAACAATGTCCACATTGTGGACCCCCGCACCATGCTCAACCTCCTCGTAATCAGCGATCTGGCATTCCATGCAATCCAGACCAAAAGATCGAAAGACCTCAATTGTCTGAGGATAACTGGAGATAATGTCTGAAATAATCATTTCACGTGTAATCATGCAACCTCCTCAACTTTTCAGTTTCTTCCCGCCTCTAGCGCCCAGTCCCCAGCCCCCGCCTTCAACTAAACTTCTCTGCCAAAGCTTTCCTGACAACGGGCGGGACCAGGCTCTCAACAGGACCTTTCAGGCTGGCGACCTCTTTGACAATCGATGAACTAAGGTATCCATATGGTACAGATGTCATCATAAAAACTGTTTCCACTTCACTTTTCAGGTTGTGATTCATTTGGGCGATCTGGAATTCGTATTCGAAGTCAGACACGGCTCGCAAACCTCGCAGGATCACTTTAGCCCCTTTGGAAACCACATAATCAACCAAAAGTCCTTCAAAGGTATCGACTTTGACGCGTGGATTGTCACCAAGCGCCTCCCTGATGTGCCTGATGCGTTCTTCGGTGGAAAAGAGCCCCTTTTTGCCTGAATTGCGGGCTACGGCAATAATGATCTTATCGAAAACGTCCAGTCCTCGTTCTATGATATCGAGGTGGCCGTAAGTGATCGGGTCAAAAGAGCCTGGATATACAGCTATTTTCTCATTCATCTCAATCCCTCATCAGTCTATGAGCATAAAAGTTTATCATAATTGTGCCGTAACGGCGTTGATCGATTCGTTGGAGGTTGCCGACGCACTCCGGCAAGATTTCTTTGGAACCCGTCTCAGCGCAAATGATGCCGTCATTGCTGAGGATGCCCTGCTTTTCAGTCTCTAACAATGCCTGCTCTGCCAACCCTTGAGAGTAGGGGGGGTCGAGAAAAATCAAGTCAAATGAAGCTGCAGTGAATTCTTGCAGACAGCGCAGCGCGTCCTTGATGTGCAGACTTGTCTTTTCTTCCAATTTGCAGAGATTCAGATTCTTTCGAATAACCAGTTCTGCCGCACGATCCTTTTCGACCAGACATGCGGAGGCAGCGCCGCGACTGAGAGCTTCTATTGCCAAGGCCCCTGAACCTGCGAAGAGGTCCAGGACTTTAATGCCGGAAAAACTTCCTAACTTACTCTGCAGAATGCTGAAAAGGGCTTCACGCACCCGGTCTGGTGTAGGGCGCACATCACGACCTTCGAACATTGTTAATCGTCTGCCGCGTGAAGTTCCGGCAATAACCCTCATGGAAACACCTCTGCGAAAGCCACTGAGATAGCGTAAACTATGAAAAGGACTAGCACAATCATGTCACACGGTCAAGCTAAGTCAGGCGGAATCGGTCTTGACAGATGGATGGTTGCATGGCTTAAATAAACTCTGATTCAGCGATGGATCAACAACTGGAGGCTTGAATGGAAAGACCGGACCTGGCAGGTTATGCCGCGCAAAGTGAAACATCACTCGGACGAAGATATCCTGAGGTCTATAAGGATGATCGGCCGGCTTATGAACGCGATCGTGATCGCATCATCCACTGTGCCGCTTTCAGGCGTCTGGAATATAAAACTCAGGTTTTTGTTAACCATGAAGGGGATTATTACCGAACTCGCCTGACTCATTCGTTGGAAGTCGCCCAGATCGGTCGAGGTATTGCCCGGCGCTTGAAACTCAACGAAGACTTGGTGGAGACCCTCGCCTTGGCTCATGACCTTGGTCATACACCTTTCGGCCATACCGGCGAAGATGTATTGAATCGCCTTATGTCTCCCTACGGTGGCTTCGAACACAATCGTCAGTCGTTACGGGTCGTTGAGAACCTTGAAGAGCGCTACCCCGATTTTAACGGTTTAAACTTGAGCTGGGAGGCCCGCGAAGGGATCATTAAACACTCTTCTGATTACGATCTCCCTGATGGCTCGGGCTACGAGGAATACCGACCGGACTTAAGACCCACACTGGAAGCCCAGATCATCGATCTGGCCGACGAAATTGCTTACAATAATCATGACATTGATGATGGGCTCAAGGCTCGTTACCTGAAGCCTGAGGCCTTGATGAAGGTTGATCTCTGGGCTGACATATATGCCAGGGTGAAAGAGAAATATCCTTCTCTACCTGAAGATCGTCAAATCCTGCAAACAATCAGTCATTTGATCGGCCATCTGATCATGGACCTCGTAGATCAAACAAGGAAGAATATTTCAGAGGCGGGGATAACCACTCAGGAAGCGGTGCGTGCACATTCTGGAAATTTGGTGATGTTCAGCAGCGAGGCAGCGGCGCGTAACCGTGAATTGAAAAGGTTTCTCTATAAAAACCTCTACAGACATTACAAGGTGGAGCGGATGCGCATCAAGGCGGAGCGCTTCCTGACCATGCTTTTTGAGAACTACCTGCAGAACCCGACACTCTTGCCGTCGAGTTACCAGGAAAAGTATGAGCGGTATGGACGGGAGCGAGTTGTCTGTGACTATATTGCCGGAATGACCGATCGTTATGCTCTGGACGAATACAAGCGCCTCTTTGACCCTTACGAAAGGGTCTGAGCCGACGATCAGGCTTTGGGTAGGTTGATGGTTTTGTCTTCGTTCTGACGATAGAGAAGAAAATTCTTACCGATCACCTGCACAACCTTTGCGCCTGTTTCTGCGGCGAGTTCTGCAGCAACAACCTTGCGATCCTCTAGGCAGCCCTCTTGGATCTTTACTTTGATCAGTTCGTGAGTCTCAAGGGCTTCGTTGGTCGCCTTAACGACATCTTCGCTGAGGTGTTGCTTACCGACCATGACAAAGGGCTTCAGACCGTGACCGAGACCGCGCAAAAAGCGGTTTTGCTTGCCGGTGAGTTGTTTTGTTGCTTCTGACATCTATTTATTCCTTATATTGGCTTCAGCCCGTGCAGTGGTAAGGGCGAAACAAGAAAATTGACTGCTTGAGGCCGGCACTATAACATCGAGTTGTGATTACTTGGAAGCCTGTTTCTGGAGAGAGCCTGACATTATTTTTCTGTTATGACCCTACACCTTGCCATAGTCTGTGAAAATACCGTTGGACGCCCGATTTGCGCTTGTGGAGAGCACGGTTTTTCCTGCCTGGTACGTACGGATTTTGGGACCTGGCTCTTTGATACCGGCAGTGGCCAAACCCTACTGGGGAATCTTGACGCACTGGAGATCGATGCCAGACAGATTGATGCCGTGATACTGAGCCATGGTCACTATGATCACTGCGGTGGGTTGCTGCCGTTACTGCAGAAGATCGGGCCACGTCCTGTCTATTCACACTCTCAGATTTTTAGCGAACGATTCTGGCAAGGGCAGCATGAAGAACGTGACATCAGCCTGCCGTACACCCGGTCAGAGCTTGAATCTGCCGGGGCGACCTTCCATCATCTGGATTCTTTTGCAGGGGTTGCTCCAGGGCTCTATTTCAGTGGTTCGATCCCACGTCTTGAGCCGCTTGAAAAAGGCGATCCGCATCTGGTTCAACGATCTGCAAAAGGTGAAGGGTGGCTCGATGATGGATTTTTCGATGACGCTGCTCTTGCCATTGAGACAGAAAAAGGTCTCGTTATTCTGCTTGGTTGTGCACATTCAGGCTTGATCAACACCGTCGAGCACTTTCGCCGTGAATTAGGCGACCCCCGTATTCACGCGATTATTGGTGGTACGCACCTCGGCCCGGCCAGTGATGAGCAGTTTGCCGCAACCGTCGACTATTTGAAGCGTCTTGATTTTGATCGACTGGGCGTTTCTCACTGCACCGGGCAGGTACGCTCTGCCCAGTTGTACGTGCATTTCCCCAATAAAGTTTTCTTCGCAAATGTAGGTTCAACCTTGAGAAGCTAGAGACTGGGGGCTGGGTGCTGGCAAATCACGGGGCAATTCCCTTTCCTAGTCACCGAGTCACTGATTACTGATACACAAAGTTTAACACCATGGGCACACCGCTTTGCATCCTGATTGTTGATGACTCCAAGTTTTTCATCGAACTGGAGAGGCAATTCCTTCGCAATACGCCTGCAACGGTCTTGCCCGCTGAATCTGCCAGAGAAGCCCTGTTTTTGGCCAAGGAACATCAACCCAGCCTCGTCTATATGGATGTTGATATGCCGGAGATGAATGGCTACGATTGCTGCCGTGCCTTTAAGTCTGACCCTGATTTGCGTGAGATACCTGTTGTCCTGATAGGAGGGGATGATCCTGCAACCGATGAGACAAAAGCACGCGCTTCCGGTGCGGAGGATTATTTACCCAAACCGCTCGATCGGCGTCTCTTCTTAGCTTCCGGGCATCGCTTTCTGGTCAGTATCGATCGACGTGAACCACGCAGGAGCTGTCAGATTATCGTTGACTATACCTGTCGTGGCCGGCGTATGGTGGGGCGTTGCATTGATATCAGCAGCGGTGGTATGTTTCTGGAGTGTCAACCTACGGCTCAGGCTGGCGAGTTGCTACTGCTTAAATTCTGTTTGCCCGATGAGAAGAAAACCCCGGTCGAGGTGCATGGCAGAATTGCCTGGGCGAATGCCAATGGCTCCATTATTAAAGAGGGCTTTCCTCTCGGCTATGGTGTTGAGTTCGTTGATATTACCGTCTCAGTCGGTACGGCCTTGCGCCGTTGTTTTGGGACATAGAAAGCCAGTTCCTGCAAAAAACTCCAGCTGAAATTCTCGAGGCCGATGATTGCGATACAGCCTTGGCGATGGTGCG
>JAOUDB010000621.1 GCA_029859485.1 Desulfuromonadales bacterium
TGTTTCGCAACTGGCAATTTTATCTCGACGCGGTTGACTTCATCCGCAATTATGTCGATCGATTTCATCATGCCAAGGAAGAGGATATTCTCTTCGTGGCGTTGATTAAGAACGGCATGCCAGAGAAGCAGTCACCCATCGAAGCCATGCATATGGAACATGACCAGGGCCGTTCCCATGTCCGCGCTATTGAAGAAGCGGCGCAAAAAGCTCTTGCTGGAGAAACCGGCCAGGCTGTCATCATTGTGGAGCACGCTAAAGGTTACGCAAAACTACTGCGAGGACATATTGAGAAAGAAGATGAGATTCTCTACCCTCTGGCCGAGCGCATCCTGCCAGAAGAGGTTCGGGATGGAATGTTGTCGGCATATACAACCGCCGAGCAACAAAGCCCTGGGCTTGAAGAAAAGTATCTGAAGTTAGTAAAAGGGTACGAGCTGCAAGCCGTCTGACGCAGCAGGTTTAATCTTTAGCCAAAGGCCTACGAACGTGGGCTTTTGCTTTTATTTCTCCTCATCGCAATTACAGGCTGGTTGACCTGAGTCATATTCTTTAAAACTGATTTGAGCTACGATTCGTCATCGACACAAAAACCCACAATTCTCTAACAAAGAAAAATCTTAGACAAAGGAGTTTATAAAATGGGCTGTTGTTCAAACACAGGCGGCAACACAGGACCATTTGCCGAAGGCAGAGAGTTGGTTGAATTTGTCTACCAGGCACATGGTGGAGGGTTAAGAAATCAGCCTATACCTAACGGCGGTTTAATGGCTGTATGCCAGGGTTGCGGCGCGGGCTTTACCCTGTCCACATTTGTGGGCCAATGTGCAGATTGTGGTGGCGTTCATGCTGTTTCCCCGCCACGCAGTGACAGTGCAGAAAACATTCAATTTGCAGGTAAAGACTTTAGCCTACCGAAAGGTTGGCAGGCTACCTGATCATCCAAACTCTCGACTTGAGGTAAAACAGCCAGCGGAAAGCGCTTGGACTTTTTTCTCTACTCCTTACAGATTAAACAGAAAAGGCCACCGAACGTCGGTGGCCTTAATTTTTGTGCGCAGATAATCTGCACCTCGTCTATCAAGAAGAAACTTTATTCTAATGTCCCAATCGAGAAGCCAGCGGAATCAGCTGACGATAATCGTCGTAGCTCAAGGTCGTCTGCCAGCGATCATTCAGCATACCGGTTAATACTCCACCGCCAAAAAGCACCATCACGATCACCACGAACGCGACACCCGGAACAGGTCGCTTCCAGAACGCCATCGACAGTGCGCCCTTTTCAGGACAATGACTGACACAAGTCAGGCAGCCTGTACATTCTGGTGAGTGAATCTGCACCTTGTGCTGCACGTCGATCTGGGCCGGACAGGCACGACTGCATGCACCACAATCGATACACTTATCCGGGTAGCGGGAGACCTTGAAGGGGCTGAGCATACTCAGCAAGCCAAGCAGCGCTCCGTAAGGGCAGAGGTAACGGCACCAGAAATTTTTGTAAACAACAGACAGCAGCGAAAGCAGGGTGATCACCACCATGCTGGTCGTCGACATTCCAGTAAAGAAATGCAGCATCTTCACATCGGCAATCGCCCAGTAAGGGGCTTTGAGAAATTCTTTCATTGCGACAACCGGCATGCCGAAGAGAATCAGTTTTACAAAAAAGAAGAGCAACGCGTACTTGGCAAACTGTAGAAAAAGATCGAGACCACGCCAGATACGGAGATTGCGGCCAAACAGCTTAACGCCAACTTTCCAGCTCGCCTCAGAAAGAGTGCCGACCGGGCAAATGAAAGAGCAGAAGGATTTCTTGGTCAAAAACGCCATGGCCAGAAAAGTCAAAAAGAGCACCAGTGCCGCAGGATGAATGGTGTCAAAGTGACCTGTGAACAACCAGGTTTTCAAGCTCACCAGTGCGCCGATCGGCAGAAAACCCTCAACTCCCGGGGGGCGAGAATAATAACCCGCCTGCCCTGCCGTTTCGAAGTGCCGCACGAAGAGACCGAACTGGATGCCCAGAAAGAGGCACCAGCCGAGGAAAAGCCACTGGATCGTCAACCGCC
>JAOUDB010000622.1 GCA_029859485.1 Desulfuromonadales bacterium
GCAAATATCGCAACCACTGTCGACCTGCTAGATGCCCAGGAGTTTCTGACTCGAGCCCGCAACGAACGGGTCAAAGCCCTTTACGACCTGCATCTCTCGGCGGTCGTCATCGAGCGTGTTCTTGAGCGTGGGCCGACGCTAGCGAAATAGTGGGACGCGGAACGAGAGGTGCGAAAGTCAAAAACTTCGACTAAAATCGGGTAGGAGGCGGGGTTGCCCCCGCCGCAGATCACTGACAAACCCCGCATTTTAGAATGCGGGGTTTCCTTTTACCGTTGGCCTGTAACCCAAAGTTATTTCTTCATCAAGCCAAGGCAGGCTGAAATAATGGCAGGAACGCCTCAATAAACCGTCTGACTCTCCTCAGAAACTCCCAAATAGAGCCTGTCTCCTCTTTCTGGTCCTCCTTGGCGAGCAGTAAGGCCATTTTCTTCATGTTCTGACAAGCGGCTGAGAGCAGGCACTGCTCTTGGGCGCGCAGCAAACCCCGCATTCGGATATAGCGATGTCCGTGAAGTTGTTTGGCATCGGCAAAGCTGCGCTCGATGGTTTCCTTGCGCCGTTTATAGAGAGCCTTGCCTTCAGGGGTCAGTCGATGCACGTCGATTTTCTCCCGTTCATCCTCCCAGACATGCCGAGTGACGGTTTTGACCTGCTGGGCATTGCTGGTGCACTGGCCGAGCCAAGGACAGTTTCTGCAGAGTTTTGGGTCTGAGCGATATTCGCGATAGCCATCACGATTGGTTGTGCGGTAACTGAGTTGCTGTCCTCCTGGACAACGGTAAATATCCTGGCCTGCTTCGTAAACATAGGCCCGCTTGGGGAGTCGCCCTTTAATGTGGGTAGGGCGTCGATAACCGATAACACCGTAAAGCTTCCGATCTTCCAGCCCCTTGCAGAGTGGCGCACTCATGTAGCCAGCATCGAGACCAACGGCTTCTGTTTCGAAGTTGAACCGTTCCCGTTGGCGGTCAAGCCGTTCAAGATAAGGAATACTGTCATGGACGTTAGCAGCGGTGATATGGGTGTCGGTGATCAGGTTGTGTTGGCCGCAGGTGGTACGATGGTCGAGATAAAAGAAGCCTTTGGGTTTGCCTTCGCGCACCATGTAACCACTGTCCGGGTCCGTAGTGCTCTGCTTGACCTCCCTGGTTTCGACAACAGGCTCTTTTTGCTTGAGCGGTTTCTTGCCATGGGCCTTGCGATCAGCCGTAATCGCTGATTCGAGTTCTTCCAGATAACTGCGGGTCGAGGCTTCGACCTGAGCCTTTTTGAACTTGTTCTTGTTGGCACTGGCCTTCACATGGGTGGAGTCAGTGTAGAGTACCCGGCCATTGATCCATTTCTTACCCATCGCCTGCAGGACGATCTCGTCGAAGATCTCCTGGTAAACCATGCTTTCAGTAAAACGCCGACGTCGGTTCTGGCTGAAGGTTGAGGCGTCAGGGATCTTGTCACTCAGGCCGTAACCGATGAACCATCGGTAGGCCACGTTGACTTGAATCTCCCGTACCAGTTGTCGTTCTGAGCGAACGCCGAACAGGTAACCCAAAAACAGCATTTTGAACAGAACCACAGGATCAACTGCAGGACGACCATTGTCGGCACAGTAGAGATCTTTGACTTTGTCTCGAATGAAATCAAAGTCAACGACTCTATCGATTTTGCGCAGCAGGTGATCTTTGGGCACGAGTTCTTCAATGCAGACAAATTCCATACCTATTTGTTTGTTGTCATGTTCTCTTAACATGCTGACATTATAAAGGAATTCGTCTGATTAATAAACAAAATCCCCGCCAGTTTGGCGAGGACTTTGTCAACAGTCTGAGGCCGGGATTCTCCCGGCCTTTTTATTACGGATCTATAACCCAAACAAAGGGAATGAATGCTTTACACTAAAACAGGTAAGAGCTGAAATCAAAAGATCAACGCAAAGACGCGAAGGGGTAGAGAAAGCCCGCAAAGAAAACCACTTCAAAAAGCGAGAATATCTCCCTTTGCGTCTTTCTTGGCTTTTCTTAGCGTCTTTGCGTTAAATCTTTACAACCGTTGTTTGGGTTAT
>JAOUDB010000143.1 GCA_029859485.1 Desulfuromonadales bacterium
ATAACATTCGACTACTCAGATTCTTCTCACAAGTCCTCTCGCAACTAATTCATGGGTTGTTTTTGACCGACATGCGAAATTATTACTGACCCTGACCTACTAGAAAATGGCCACCCGGAGTTGATCCAGGTGGCCATTATTTTCAAACTACTTCTTGACTAGGACCCGCCATCCACTCGTATTGGGCAAATTGCTCATCAAGAGGAATCCCAATAATGTTGTTGGCGAGGTTGCTGAATATTTTAACGCAGATGCCAAGGATGACTTCCAGTACATGTTCTTGCGTGTAACCAGCGGCAAGAAACTTCTGCACTGTCTCATCCGAAACAAAGCCCTTCTTGCGGACAACCTGACGAGTAAACTGATTGAGTGCTTCCAGTTTGCTGTCATCAATTGCTTGATTGTTACGTATCGACTCCACAATAGCCTCTGGCACATTCTGCATCTCGGCAAAGGCGGAGTGCCCGGCGACGCAATAATTACATGCATTCTCGACACTCACTGCGATCTGAATAACCTCTCGCGATGTTGCATTGAAGCTGGTCTGTGCAAACAGGTTGTTGAGTTGCACAAATGCACGCAATGCTGTTGAGGACTCTGCGATAACACCAAACAGATTCGGGACAAAGCCGAGGGTTGATTCGGTTGCAGTCAGCAGATTGTCTGCCGGGGCCTGTGCGGTTTTCGCAGTGTGAATTTTAAATGTTGTCATGACTCACCTCTCATTTTTGTTAGGGGTTAAGGGTCGCTTCTGCTGTGATGAGTCAAGTATAAGCACGGGTATTTTTGAAAAAATACGCCTGATTGTGTAGTATTTAACTACATATTATGGAGTAACCAGCTACATTTGCAGGATAAGGTAGAGGATATTTTTTATGGAATATGGTCAGTTTTGCCCTATTGCCAAGGCGACTGAGATCGTTGGCGAAAAATGGACCCTGTTGATTATTCGCGAGTTACTCATGGGCGGCTCCCGGTTCAGCGAATTGCAGAGAGGGCTGAGCCTGATCTCCCCAACAATTCTCTCCAAGCGCCTGGATGGTCTCATCGATCACGGCCTGGTCATGAAGAAACGAATCCCCGGTCAGAGGGGCTACGAATATTTTCCGACAAAATCGTGCAAAGAGTTGTTGCCTATCGTTCGTTCACTTGGGGAATGGGGCATGAGCTGGGCACGCTCAAACCTGAGTGAGCGCGATTACGACGTCGAACTTTTAATGCTGTACCTGAAGCGCAGCATTGTCCCCGAAAAACTCATTGGCAGGGAGACAATCATTCGCTTCAAGTTTACCGATATCGAAGAATATCCCGACTGGTGGCTGGTTGTTACAGAAGACGAGGTTGATCTCTGCGTCAAGGACCCAGGAAAGGAAGTCGATGTCTATTTCACCTCGGATGTCAAAACCATGGCGGATATCTGGATGGGGGATAACACGTACAGAAAAGCCATCAGAGACGGTCTGTTGCAAATTGTTGGGCAAGACATGCTCACACGTAATGTCACCAAGTGGATGAACAACAGCATCTTCACCGATCTGCCTTCAGCTAAAGATATTTAAAGCTTCGCAAAGTCTTAGCCAGTTAGTGCAAAGTCTCTTATTTATACTACTGCATTGTATTTATCGGCTCAGGTTCCCATAAATGCTTAACTCTTACTGACCCTGACAAATAAGAAATGGCCACTCGGAATTGATCCCAGTGGCCATCATCTTGTTGTCTTAAATATCTCTATCAACATGCCTTGAGTTGACCGCACCTGGGATTGCCCTTTATCTGTTCTCTGATAATGTTTGAACCACAACCTTTCGGCCTTTTCAGGAGGTGCGTTATGAGCAGACATCTGACCCGAGTTCTTTCTCTTGTTTTACCTGGTATTCTGCTGCTGGTTAGCCTGGCTGCAGCTCATTGCGAGATCCCATGTGGCATTTATGATGACCAAATGCGCATCGAGATGTTACGAGAGCACATCACAACGATTGAGAAATCAATGAACCAGGTCATTCTTTTAGAAAAGGATGCCAACCGGAAGACCAACCAGTTGACTCGCTGGGTGATGAACAAGGAGCAACACGCTGATGAACTGCAGGAAATTGTCAGCCAGTATTTCATGACGCAACGGCTTAAGCCCGACGCCAAAGACTACGCATCGAAGTTGCAGCTCCTCCACGAGATGCTGTTGGCCGGGATGAAGAGTAAGCAGACCACCGACCTGGGGCAGGTGAAACGGTTACGCGAGTTGGTTGACCTGTTTGAAAAGGCTTATTTCGTCAAGTGAAGTCTTGTCTACGAAAAAGCATGGAACAAGTGATCCGGTTGTTGATTGATGCTGAAAAGAAGGGCCGGTGATTTTCATACCCATTGCCGTGCACCACGTACCCTGAATAATTAGGTAATCATGCGGTGACTGTCTGGAGGAGTGAGTATATTGTCACCGCATTATCCTGCATTACACAAAATGGCCACTCGGAATAGATCCAGGTGGCCTTCTATTTGTGGATTAAGGAGCTTCCTAAATACCGCTATCAATAATAAGTCGTTTTTCCTCTCACAAGTCGTGACTTATAAGAAACCTTTACGCGAACCAATTAGTATCTTCCAGTCCGCTTCAGTGATTGGCTATACGCTACCTATATTATGCCCTTGAAGCACGCGTAGTTTTGTGCCGCAGTCGGTGATTCAATTTCTTCTTCCAGCACGACTAGGCATTCTGCATTCTTGAACCCGGCACGGTTTAAAATTTCAAGATGCTTTGCTATCTCAAATCGGCCTGACTCATATTCGTATATCGCTTTGTCCGGCTTGATGAAGTCACCGTTCAGGAATATACCGTCGTCTTTAAGTGCCAGTGCACAGATTTTATAGACTCTTTCGACGTTCTCTTGGCTGCCAAGGTCATGCAGCGCCCAAGTCGAAATTATGGCGTTAATAGGTGCTGTAACTCCTGCCCACCAAGCTTCTTTAACGAGATCAGCCTGAACAAAGTCGAGTCGGGCTGAGTGCTGTCCCAACCTTTGCCTCGCGATTTCAATCATGGGACTGGAAAAATCTATTCCATAATAATTTATCCCGGGCATTGCGTTCAAAAGGTGTTCAGCCAAGTACCCAGGCCCGATGCCAAGCTCAATGACTCTGCCATCTTTTGGAATACTTGATCTCAGTTCCGAAAGAATCACATTGAACAACTCCAGGCGCTCGGGTGTGGGCACGAAGCGATCAGCCCACCCTGCGACGAACTCTTCGTCATGGAATTCGTGATGAGCGCCGATAACAGGTTTCATTTTTATTCATCCCTTCTGCGTATAACATGAATTCTACGAGCGAGCAGGCTTGATATCGCACCGCAGGTAGAAGGTTAAAGTTTGACATTTAAGCTCTTGTTATTTAAAACATTTCACGTGGTAACACCCCAAACGATGAGGGAGAAAACCCAAGACAAAGGATCCTTATCAGAAAAGCAAAAGCGACCCACTATAAAAACGGATGACTTGTGATTATCGGTCGTCTTCCCACTGTATTTCCAAAAACCTACATAAATAAGATGTTGCCAATTATACTTGGACAGGGGTCGAGGTCAAAGAGGAGGGCTTTTTATTTATCCTCCTACATTGTTTGGAGAGTGTTAAATTGGCAGAAATGCAGAATCCTTGGAAACCCTGACATATGAGAAAGGCCACCAAGGATCGTCCCCCTGGTGGCAATAGTTTTGTGTATTAAAGAGCTTCATGGATATCAATAATAAGGCTGTTTCCATCTCATATGTCGTAACGCTCAAGGCATTTTACTAATAAAGCTCTTCATCTCATCCACAGAGAAACCACGCAATGTCTGTGTGCGCACATTTCCTAGCGAACCAACCGTCAGGTTCGCTGTCATTGCAGCGTCCTCGTCGCCTTCCACGATAACGACCATGTCGTAATTACCTTGAGTATAGTGAACACTCTTGACCGTACCACCATGAGCTGCCACCAAAGCCTTAAATGATTCAAAACGCGTTGGCGAATCCTTTATGTCCCTAATTCCCTGATCGGTAAAGTTTATAAGTGTAATAAACGTTGCCATAGTCTTCCTCCTTCAGTAATAGCTGCGTTCTGGTGGTTGCTATGAATCGTCACCAGTTTTCTACACTCCCATGATTGTTGCTCTGTTTTTGTTATCACCTCCTTCCGCATATGGCAGAAGATCAGAAATAAAATGGCCGACTTCGCCATAGGGAACAATATCCTTAGGCAGTTCGGCCATCTTCGTGTGGTTCGTGAGGAGTAAAGATCCGCCACTTTCCGTCCAACTCTTGCGAGAAGGTTGGCTTTGTCGGGAAATTGTTTAGCAATGATCTTTACGTTATCTCTTAAAGTAAGCCTGTCAAGATGTCCTATTTATCCTCCTGCATTGATTGGGTGCGCTCAAAACAAGAAAAAGGAAAGGTTCTTACAGGCCCTGATAAACAAGAAAACGCCCCAGAGTTTCCTGGGGCGTTTTACGTTCATCTATTTCTGCGAGTGTTCCCTTCGCGGGAACCTTTGATGGATTATGTGGCCTCAATAATCCATGTGTTTTTAATATTCAACTTGATCGGACTTCTCCAAAGTGGTCAGGTGGATCAGAGACTATCATACCATCTTCCTCCTTTACTCTCGAGAGACCTCATGATTGATTTGAGGTGTTCAAATTATAATACAACAAGGCGGATTAAAAAGCCTCTTAAATATCCCTGTCAATAAGAAGCCGTTTTTCTTCTCACAAGACGTGACTTACAAGAAAAATCCCCGAGTCAATGCAATGTGACGTCTATGCCTTCGATGCCCCCCCCCTGACGTCGTTAAATTCTTCACAGACAATTGTTTCATGGATTTTTGCTACAGGTAGGTAGGCCTTTGGGGATTCTCTGTTGCCACAAGTTGAGATGTTCTAGGATGTGGCGGATCAGCATGCGCTCGTCTGTGAAACTGATAATTTTAATCTCTGAACCGCTTTTTGCCATTTCGGAGGGTCGACTTCCCAGGCCTTCTTGATGGACTCTCGTTAGGTTTTGGATGAGATCTTTCTTGTTTTCGATTCCACAGTGTTTAGAGTGTCTGTAACAACGGCAGTTGATTCTCCTGTTGTTGCTTGCTTTTTCTTGCGACCCCTCTCGAACGGTTTGAATCCCTATTGTGGTAGCGTTCCAATTGAAACGACTCGTCAGGAATATTCTTGGTTGAGCGGGGCAAGCCAGCATCCTTAAGAAAACTTTGTAGCGAAGATCGGATAGCAACTGTCGGCCCGGGGCAAGGTTTATTTCAACCTTTCAAGTTAGTGGTCATCCCGAGTTTCTGGAGGACCACTAACAACATGTCATGTAACATAAAGTGGTCGTTAATTATGGCTGATAGATATCAGCCAACCCCGTATACCCGCAGGCCGGGCATTTGACACTGACCTGCTCTTTTTGGCCAACACCGGCACAAGCAGTCAGGGAGAGGGCGAGCAACGTCAACATTATAGTAGAGATTAGTTTTTTCATTTTTTTACTCCCTTTTATCTCTAAGTGATGAATCAATTAGCTGTTTGTCCCTTCCTCGTTTGAGCAAATAACGACTTTATTTGTTCACTTAGAATTTTACCACACAGTTAAATCACCATCAATCTGCCTAAGTCATGTATTTAGGTTAAAATTAAGGTTCCTCATAAATCATCCCACATTGATAATCAGCGATGAGATTGAAAGATTTTTTAGATTCTTACTGACCCTGATAAATAAAAACGGCCACCAAGGATCGTCCCCTGGTGGCCATAGTTTTGTGTATTAAAGAGCTTACTGAATACCTATATCAATAAGAAGCCGGTTTTTCTCTCATATGTCGTGACTGAGAAGAAACCTTTACGCGAACCACATACGTATCACCCAAGCCGATTGATTGGTTATGAGTGCAAACCCTATCCGTAAAAACAGCCATATTCGTCACGATCAACAACTGCTAGAAAATCTTCGATATTTTTTACCTCTGGGTCTGGCTCATAAAGATGCCACTTTAGGTCTGCCCGTTGCCAATAGATTTTCCAGATTTTTTGAGTTTTAACATAGGTCGTTTTCGCAACGGGTGATTCGACCTTTATATCAGGTTCCCGCCAAGCTGGGCGTATTTCAAACATCTCTACACTTTGCCCATTGATGCGAAAGTCCAAGTCAAGTTCATTTCGGATATGCGGAGGAGGTCGGCGACTTTCAACATATTGGCCGACCAGCTTTTCGCATCTTTTTATTTCAAATTCGCTTAATGCCATATTTTTTTATAATAACATTGATTTTACGAGAGAGTACGCTTGATATTGCCCCGCAGGTAAGCGGTTAATATTTGAGCTTCAAATCCTTGATGTGAAAACCATTGCAAGCTGAGGCTGAGTAAATAACGCAGAACAAAAAACGAGTTGAGGGTCACTGATCATAAACACAAAAAGCCTCCCGCATTTGTGTCGATGGCTTGTGGTCATTGTTCATCTTCTCCCGGGATTCTCAGAAACCTACATAAATAAGACTGTGAAAGCATTTCCAGCGGGGAGTTTTAGATCAAGATTATGGGCTTTTTATTTATCCTCTCGAATTGATTGGACATGTTCAGTTTGTCTGAAATGCGAAATTATTACTGCCCCTGATATTTAAGAATGGATTTGTCGGAGATGTAGCGTTTAGCGGTAAAGAGGAGATATTTACTAAAAGTCCTCTCGCATTGTTTTGATGCGGTCAAACTTTCAGAAATGCGAAATTCTTACTGACCCTGATAAACAATAAAAGGCCACCAAGGATCGAACCCTGATGGCCATAGTTTTTCGTAGTAAAGAGCTTCCCGAATACCTCTATCAATAAGAAGCCGTTTTCCTTCTTAGCAGTCGTGTGTTCCCGAATAAAAACGAATAGTA
>JAOUDB010000624.1 GCA_029859485.1 Desulfuromonadales bacterium
GACCGAGGCTACCGGGGGCACGGTGTGAGCGAGACAGGTATTTTTATCTCGGGCCAACGACGCGGCATCACGCCCACAATCAAGCGGGAGTTAAAGCGACGAAGTGCCATCGAAGCCGTTATCGGACACGAGAAAACCGAAGGTCGACTTGGCTGAAATCGACTTGGTGGTCTGCTGGGTGACAAAATCAACGCTCTGATGGCTGCTATTGGCGACAATCTCAGGCTGGTCCTGCGGGCCTTGAGTTTTTTACGTCTTTATTTTGGTACGTTGATTGCCAACTTATTGGGAGCGGACCAACGCCGGGCAATAATATTCGGATTTAACTTCGGCTGACACAGCCTGTGATCAAAAAGCAAGTTCATTGCAGCTCAAATACGGGCATTGGAACAATCGACTCTATATATAGGGATTTACGACAACCAAACGCGGGAGGGCCTGATGAAAGTCGACAAGAATCATGAAGAAGACATCAGGGGATGTGGCAGATCAAACAACTGGCCAGACGACTGGGGGGAACGACGTTACAAAAGATCAACCAAAGCCTTAACCTGCGCGGTGGAGCCGTGCTCGAGCAGTATGCGTACCAGCTTTTCAAATCTTTCCTCAAGACGCTTGATGATTAATTCAGAAGATTGCCACTCTTCTTCAGTGGGGTCAAGAGCAGGGCGGTCAGGAATAGGCGAGGGGGGAGCGGGGTGTCCAAATTTTGCTCGTCGACTAGAAGCAGCTCCGTAATGCAAGGCAATTGCTTTAGTAATTGATTCAGCGGAAGCCATTGTCGGCTTTATCCAACATTCGGTCAGAAATTGTAATGTATCAATTACATACAAATTTGTAGGATCGGGCATGGCGACCACGAGGTGCATGGTCCCTCTGATTTCGACCCTGTCAACTGGTATTACGCAAAACTCGATCGCTTTTGATTCAGGAATATAGTCAAGTACGTCTTCGGGTATTCTGTGAGTGATAAGGTCAATATGAGGTAAGTTGAATTGCTTGGCGATGAAGTTGCGAAGATCCTCATCGTTAATATAGCCCAGTCTTACAAGCGACTCCCCTACACGCCCACCCCAGTGACGTTTATAGGAGAGCGCTAAATTCATCTGAAAGCCATCGATCAAGCCGGCCTTAACAAGAAGTTCTCCAAGTTTGATGTTCTTTTCCAGGTCGGCCTCCATAGAATTCGGAATCAGTTTTCGGCAGTTCCTGACAAAAAATATACATGTTCAACCCCTAACATGTCTAGAGAAACATGCATTTCTAGCCATTGATTTAAGTCTTTGACTTTATAAACAGGATAAACGAAGGCTCCTTCTAATTTATGCTTTCCAGTAACGGCACAAAACTGCAGGATCTGATTACTACAAATCCTATCGCGGCTCTTTCCTGAATCACCCAGGGATTTATTGAGTACACGTCACAACAAATATGGCCATCGGGAAAACTCTCCAGGCGTCCATATTTAAGTCCCTTCTTACCGTCCTCTAACCCTCCGCTAACAGTTTAAAGTCAGATTCATCTAAACGGACCAAAAAGACCGAGACTAGCAGCCAGTTTATTGATTGTCCGACAGGCCGCTAGGGAAGTTTGCTGTTGACGAGTTCGCTGCCCTCAAGTTGCTCAACGATGGCCGGAACGAATACATTGACCGCGCCCTGACGGGAGCCGTCAACCTTGACTTGCGCAATGTATGACCAGACCGGCTTTTCAGTACCTACATCATAAAGCTTGGTCGATATTATGAAGTAATCCGTGTCGTATTGCTTGTCATAAGTGTAACCGTAACTGTAACCGTACCAGCTGCCACCTGTGTAAACGGCAGACCCTCCCAGGACGACCCCTCCATACTGGTGATTTGTGATCTCTTTCTTACTGATCGAACGTGCCACAAAGACACTATCAACTCCAAGCTCCCTGACTTTTGCCACAACCGTCTCGCGGTCGGGCTTTGCTTTCAAATCTGGCAGAACTTTATAGCTGCGGATAACTTCAACGCCTCGGTCAGACAACTGGTTGGCAAGGACGTTTTCAAATTGTTCGCGTACGCTC
>JAOUDB010000623.1 GCA_029859485.1 Desulfuromonadales bacterium
AAGGTCTCAAGCACGGGTGACCCTTGCCAATGCCTCTATCAGTTCTTTTTGCTTGAACGGTTTGCTGAGAAAGCCGTCAAAGCCCATCTCCAGGTATTTCTCCTGGTCGCCTATGAGAGAGTATGCCGTCAGAGCTATTACGTTCAGGTGTTTTCCGCTAAGTTCCTCCCTTCTGCGAAGAACTCTTAATACATCAACACCACCGACGAGGGGCATCTGGATATCCATGAGGGCCACATCAAAGTTCTCCTCCTTCAAGGTATCAAGGGCGACCCTGCCGTTCTCCGCCACCGCAACGGTATGCCCCATATTTTTCAGAACCGTCTCGATAAAGACCGAATTAACCGGGTTGTCCTCGGCCAGAAGTATTTTTAGTGGTGGCCCGTTCCATGTTAACGCTTTCCTCTCTGTCGCAAGCTTTTCTGATCGGTTGTCATTCAGTCTCTGCATAGGGACAATCAAGCGGAAGGTACTCCCCACACCCTTTTGGCTTTCGACACGAAGAGAACCGCCCATCAAATCGGCAAGACTTTGACTGATGGCCAAGCCCAAACCCGAGCCGCCATAGTGATGGCTGCTATCCCCATGTGCTTGGGTAAACGGCTTAAAGATACTCTTCTGCATGTTCTTAGAAATACCGATACCCGTGTCTGTCACGGCCATGTCCACCATAACCCAGAGACCGGTCTCTTCTGCCACTGTCACAGCAAGATGGATCTCACCTTTTTCAGTGAACTTGATGGCGTTATCCAGCAGGTTGAGTAAGACCTGTCGGATTCTCAGAGGATCACCAACCAGTAATTCTGGGACGTCCTTGTCTATGCTGAGAGGGAATGAGAGTTCCTTGATTGCCATTTGCTTCTTTTGTGTAGCGACCAGTTCGGTGATCAATTTGTGCAGATTGAAATCTTTTTGTTTAATAGCAAGTTCACCTGCATCAACCTTTGAAAGGTCAAGGATATCTTCGAGCAATGATGACAAATTGCATGCAGACGAGTGAATCACTTCAACGTATCTTTTCTCCTCCGGAGTCAATTTTGCGTCTTCCAGCAGCTCACCAAAACCAATGATGGACGTCAAGGGTGTGCGGATTTCATGGCTTACTTTTGCCAGGAACAAACTCTTGCTCCTGTTGGCCGCTTCCGCCGCCCGAGTCGCTGCCAACAATGCCGTTTCATTTGACTTGCGTTCGGTGATGTCCTGCACCATACCAACGGAATTGACGACAGTACCGCTGTCATCGCGTTCATGGTTACATTTTTCAAGTACATGGCGTACTTCACCTGAGTTTTCTCTGATGAGCCTATGCTCGATTTCGTAGTTCTCTTTGCCTTCCATCAAAGAGGAGGAATAGGCTTGATCTACCTTGGCACGATCGTTTGGGTGAACTCTTTCCAAAAATGATTCATAGCTAGGCTCAAATGTTTTCTCGTTAACACCAAAAATTCGATAAGTTTCAGCGGACCAAGTTAATTTTTTCTTGGGCACATCAAATTGCCAACTGCCTACTTGTGCAATTGCCTGGGTTTGAGCCAACAGGTTTTGGCTCGATCGTAAAGTCTCTTTAACCCGCTTGCGATCAGTAATGTCTTTGACAGCACCCAGCAACGTCAATTCTCCTTGAGACGTTCCTGCATCACATTGACCATTATGTGAGACCCAACGAAGCTCCTTTTTTTTGGTCACGATCCGGAACTCGATCATCTCACGATCGCCGGGCATCAGGCTTTGGATATGATTGGACACTCGCTCTCGGTCGTCCGGGTGAACCAGGGGAAGGAAACAACCCAACTCAAGCAATTCCTCGTTGGTGTAACCGGAAATGGGACTCACGGCACCATCTACCCATTGGATTTGGTACGGAGATTTTTCTGTGCGCGTACAGTAATGAACGTAGTCAGAGGTGAGCATGGCAAGTCGTCGATACTTTTGTTCCAATTCCATACGATTAGAGATGTCTCGATCGATACCCCGGTATCCTCTGAAACGACCTTCCACATCGAAGATTGGTGTTCCACTCGACTCAATGAAAACTTCATGCCCATCTTTGTG
>JAOUDB010000625.1 GCA_029859485.1 Desulfuromonadales bacterium
CCAGGCCTTCGATGGCACCGGTGTCTGTGACCTGTTTGAGGCCTTCCGCGTCTATGATCTGATCAGCGGTCTGGCCCTTTTGCCACATCTTTTCAAAGACGGTTTTGGCGATCTTGCCGGAGATTGTATTGTCTGCTATGCGGGCGAGCAAGCCGGTGAGAAGCTCTGGCGTGATCGGCACGTCAGTAATCTCGGTATCAGATTCCTTGAGCTTGCGCAAAATCTCACCCATGATCCAGTTCGCGCAGCTTTTGGCGTCGCTGCCGAGGGCGACGCAAGCATCAAAGTAATCAGCCAGAGCACGGTCAGAAGCAAGCACCCCGGCGTCGTAGACTGACATCCCCAACTCTTCGACAAAGCGGCCGCGTTTTACCTCCGGAAGCTCGGGGAGGGTGGCCCGCACTTCTTCGATCCATTCCGGGCTAATGACCAGCGGCACAAGGTCGGGGTCTGGGAAGTAGCGGTAGTCGTGAGCCTCTTCCTTGCCGCGCATGGAGCGGGTCATGCCGGTGTCGCTGTCAAAGAGTCGCGTTTCCTGAACGACTTTGCCGCCTCCTTCAATCAGATCGATCTGACGTTCGACTTCGTACTCGATGGCCTGCTTAATGAAACGGAAGGAGTTGATGTTCTTCAACTCGGCGCGGGTGCCGAACTCTTCCTGATCGTAGGGGCGCACCGAGACGTTGGCGTCACAACGGAAGCTGCCTTCCTCCAGGTTGCCATCGCAAACCCCGAGATAAACGACGATCTGATGAAGTTTCTTCAGGTAGTCAATGGCCTCATCAGCAGAGCGCATGTCCGGCTCCGAGACAATTTCCAGTAAGGGGGTACAGGCACGGTTGAGGTCGACCAGGGAGCTCCCTGCTGTTTGCGGGGTGTCGCCGTGGATCAGTTTGCCCGCATCCTCTTCCATGTGAGCGCGGGTAATCCCGATCCGTTTACGTTCACCATTGTCGAGGTCGATGTCCAACCAGCCATGCTCGCAGATCGGCAGCTCGAACTGGGAGATCTGGTAGCCCTTGGGCAGGTCCGGATAGAAATAGTTTTTGCGTGCGAAGATCGAGCGTGGTGCGATCTGGCAGTTGGTCGCCAGGCCGGTTTTAATGGCAAGCTCTACGACCTTCTGGTTGAGGACGGGCAGGGCGCCGGGCAGACCGAGACAAACCGGGCAGGTCTGCGAGTTGGGTGTTTGGCCGAAATCTTTAGAGCAGCCGCAAAAAATCTTGGTGTTGGTGGTCAGCTGGACATGCACTTCCAGGCCGATGACAGTTTCGTAACTTTGGCTCATATTCTTAGCCCTTTTGCGTTTAAACTTTTGTGTTTATAGAGATATTAAAGTTCTGGTTTCCGTTTGTTCCATTCCGTCGCCTGCTCGTAAGCATAGGCTGTGCGCAAAAGAGTTGCCTCATCGAAAGGCTTGCCGATCAACTGCAGGCCGATTGGTCGCTCGTCTGTCGAGAAGCCGCAGGGCAGGCTCATGGCACAGGTGCCGGCCAGGTTGACCGGGATCGTGTAAATGTCCGACAGGTACATCTGTAGCGGGTCGTTGACCTTCTCTCCCAGGGCGAAGGCAGGGGTTGGTGCCACCGGCGTCAAGAGCGCGTCTACGGTTTCAAAGGCGTTCAAGAAGTCCTGACGGATCAGGGTCCTGACTTTCTGTGCCTTGAGGTAATAAGCATCGTAATACCCCGAAGAGAGGGCGTAGGTACCGAGCATGATGCGACGCTTGACTTCGGAACCGAATCCGGCCGCACGCGTCTGCATATACATATCGACCAGGTTCTCGGCATTCTCGGCGCGCAGGCCATAGCGTACGCCGTCGTAACGCGCGAGGTTGCTGGAAGCCTCTGCCGTTGCTATCAGGTAGTAGCAGGCGACAGCGTAAGAAGTGTGCGGGAGGCTGACCTCAATAATCTCTGCGCCCAGTTCGCGGTATTTGTCTGCGGCCTGTTCGACCGCTTTGCGGACATCGTCATCCAGGCCTTCGACGAAGTATTCTTTCGGCAGACCGATCTTCAACCCTTTAAGGTCTCCGGTCAGGTTGCT
>JAOUDB010000626.1 GCA_029859485.1 Desulfuromonadales bacterium
CAGAGGAGGATGTTATGAAGAAGTACATGAAGCCTAGAGTTGTAGGGAGCAGTAACGTACATCCCTGCTAAAGAAAAAAGAAAGAGCCGGCGATAAGCCGGCTCTTTCTTTTTGTGGTCAATTTCTAAGTAGAGGGACGGTTAAGTCATCATGATTTGACAGAACCTCGAAGGTGGTAAGTATTGCTCCTCAAAGCTCACTACTTTGCCAGTGTAATCTCGATATCATCAAACATCAAGCTGTTGCGGTCATGGGCGCCTTCCCGGAAGAGAATCACGTGAATCATATGGGTTTCAGGACCTGTGGTGAAGGTGAAGGAGTGTGTGTCTGAGGTTGTTCCGGTAACACGTTTTCCCTCGTGCACGCCTCGGTAATGCTTATTGTGTAACTCTTCTGTGTACTGAGATGAAATCCAGAGGAACTCATTAAATTCGAGGATACCGATTCCGGCTGATGCTCCTTCAGGCAGTTCCGTTGTCAGTCTAAAAGAGACTTGGTAGGTCGACTGCGGTTCGACCGCCAGCGGCGAGAAAAAACCGACAGAATCGATGGTCTTGATGCTGCGAAAGGTCCAGCCGCGGCTGCCGGAGGTTTGCTCTTCGGCCACTCCGGTGACTTTGATCAGGTGCTCGATAAAGGTGTTCCAATAGGGCAGACGGTCGCTATCGTCTGCTGGCCTGAAGTCGCCTGCCCTTGGAAAGAGTGAGATTTTGGGGGCTCCCTGGAAATCTTCAAGGATGGGTGGCTTGGGTGGCTCCATCTTTGTTTGCTCGGCCTGAGAAGACTCTTCTTCGAGGCTCGTGGCCGGCTCTAAAACGGTTGTTAGCTCTTTAACTGCTTCTGCGTCTTTCTGTGTTGACTGTGGCGGGATTTCAACAGGTTGCTGAACCTCTTCCTGGCATCCGGAGGCAAAGAACAGAGATAGGCAAAGACTTGCAAATATCAGTGTGCGCATAGGAGTTCCTCTTGGTTGGCAAAGTTTTCGCATTATAGTTGAGAACACAATGCGAATCCAGTCTAACTGAACAAGCGCAGCAACGGTTCTTGTTGTTTGCCTCTTCTGTCGGTCAGAGTTGTTGACCGAATGTGCGTGTGAGGGCTAGTATTTGATATCAGGTCATCTTCTCCATCTAGAGGACGTATTTATGAATAACTTATCGAGGGTCTGTTTGTTTTTGGTGGTTGTCAGTCTGATGCTGACATTCACCTCTCACGCTGCCCTCATCAAAGGTAAGACGACAGTCAGCTCAGGGGCCATCGCCGGTATTGTCGTTACGGCTTACCCGGCCGAAGCCTTGACTTTTGATGGCCCGGCTCCGCATTCTTCCAAGGCGACGGCAGACGACGGTCTCTTCTCGCTGGAGCTGCCCGGGGGGCGGTATTACTTGTTCGCCGAGGGCGACCAGTTGTTTGCTTTTTATGGCCGGAATCCGATAACCGTACCAGAAGAGGGCCTGTCAGATGTCAACCTTCTGCTGACCCCCGATAATCTTCCTGTCCCGGGGGACCCAACAACTCTGGTAACCGGGATTGCCGGTACCGTCAGTCTTGATGGGCAGCCGGTGCAAGGCGCCATCGTGACCGTTTACCCGGATCTCTCCAGCCAGTTGAAGGGCATGGGCTTGGGGATGGCGGCGCCGACTGACGAGCAGGGCTATTTTGAGCTGCCGCTCACTGTCGGCACCTACTACCTGGTGGTCAGGGTTCGTCAGAACGGTCAGATGGCTGGGCCTTTAAAAGCCGGGGATCTTTTTGGCTACCTGGCCGGGAATCCTCTGCTCATCAATGAGGGCGATCCGGCTCGCGTGCATATCCCGCTGATCGAGGTCCCGGAGAAGGTGTCTCGCCATGCTGCCAACCTGTTTGGCAATACCTCGATTTCCGGTTTGGTCCTTGATCAAAAGGGAGAGCCTGTGGCCGGGCTGCAGGTCTTGCTCTATGAAGATTCGATGATGCTCAATCGACCCCTTTATGTGTCGCAGAAAACCGCTGCAGACGGGCGCTATCAGTTGTCTTTCCCGAAAGGGGGCCACTACTACCTCGCT